>CAYZGF010000010.1:0-24528 GCA_964477595.1 uncultured Algimonas sp. | reverse complement strand
AAATAAGAAGCCTGCGGCTAAAACGACAAAACCTAGCACCGGCGGAAAACGAGGGCCAAAGCCTGGAACGAAAGTACCGCGCGATGCAGATGGGAATTTGTTGAAAAAGGACGGAACCCCGCGCAAAAAACCGGGACCTAAAAAGTCATAAACTTCACGTGATTTATAAGAGCGACCTTTCGGGGCCGCTTTTTTATTTTGGGATCCGCGCGGCCAACAGGCTAATGGGAAGAGAGATTGGGAATAGCTTATCTCTATTTCTGTCTAAAAAATCGTGAGATATTTTGTCCAACCTGACCGCTAAACCGTCTTGTCGGGCGCGGTAATGGGCAGACCATGTTACTGCAAAGTCTACAATTTGTTTTGCTGTCCATATGCCGCCCGCATCAAAACTGGGTGCGGTAAGTATAGGGAGCGGGCAGTTCAAGGTGTCTGCTGTATAACCCGCCATGCATAACCTATTGCCCTTCGCCCAATATGGGTCGATCAGATCTAAGACAGGGTCTAAGAATTCTGTTTGTGCAGCACTCTCACTGCGCGGTAATTGATAGGTCCAGGCGGCAAACAATGCACCGGCTTTCGAGACGCGCGACACTTCCGCCCAAAACATATCTGTTGCAAACCAGTGCAATGCGGTTGCAACGGTCACAGCGTCCACTGACTCCGATGGTAATCCGGACATATCAGCCGGGCTTGCCAGATAGGTAATGTTTGGATGCGGTATGGCCGCGTCAATTTGGTCTTTGGAAAGGTCCGTCGCATGAACGTGATCATAATAGTCGGTAAGTGATCGCGCCGCTTGGCCGGACCCTGTGCCGACATCCCAAACTAATTTATGTCCGGGACTGTTTTCAGCAATCCATTGATAAAGGTGAGGCGGATATCCCGGACGTCCTATTGCATAGGTTGAAGCTTGTTTTCCAAAAGAGGTCGCATTGATCATGCGGTTTAATGGCAAATCGTGTTTTGGCTGAATAGGGCTAAAAACGGGATACGGATTTGCAAAATCTCCGCATCCCAAATTTATCAAGCTAAACTGATACGAATTTTCCCGCCAGCTGCATCAACCTTCACAGTGTCCCCATCAGAAATCCGTCCGGCTAAAAGCTCTCGCGCCAATTCGTCTTGAACCAGTTTTTGAATCACACGCTTGAGCGGGCGTGCACCGAAACTCGGATCATATCCGGCCTTGGCTAAATGGTCTCTCGCATCTTCAGAGAGTTCGACGGTGATTTGTTTGTCCGTCAACCAGCTTTGCAATCGGCGAATTTGAATGTCGACAATTGCGCCCATATGCTCCGGCTTCAGGCGCTCAAATAATAGGATTTCATCGACTCGGTTCAAAAACTCCGGACGGAAATGTGCGTTGACTTCCGCCATGACACCGACTTTCGCCGCTTGGACATTATCGCCGTCAGCCAAGTTGAGGAGGTGCTGCGCGCCGATATTAGATGTCATAATGATCAACGTATTGCGGAAATCGACAGTACGTCCCTGACCATCGGTTAGGCGTCCATCATCCAAGACTTGCAATAAGATATTGAAGACATCTGGATGCGCCTTCTCCACCTCGTCAAATAATACGACTTGATAGGGACGACGGCGTACAGCTTCGGTCAATGCACCGCCTTCATCATATCCGACATAACCGGGAGGCGCACCAATCAGTCTCGCGACCGAATGTTTCTCCATATATTCCGACATATCCATACGTGTGATGGCTTGGTCATCATCGAACATAAATTCGGCCAGCGCTTTTGTGAGTTCTGTTTTTCCCACGCCCGTCGGCCCTAAGAACATAAAGGACCCTATCGGTCGCTGCGGATCCCGTAATCCGGCTCGCGCGCGGCGCACGGCATCGGAAACAGATTCCACCGCACGGTTTTGTCCGACAACCCGAGCGCTTAAGACGCTTTCCATGTTCAGTAACTTCTCCCGCTCGCCTTCAAGCATTTTTTCCACCGGAACACCCGTCCAGCGTGACACGACATTTGCGATGGTCTCAGATGTGACGGTTTCACTGGCAAGACTCGGTTCGTCTGATTGCGTTTCAAGGTCAGCGGCCTTGGCTTCCAGCGCAGGAATATCTTCATGTTGCAGGCGCCCGGCGGTTTCATAATCGCCCCGCCGCACAGCGTCTTGGAGTTCAAATCGAGCACGATCCAATTCCTCTTTCACATCCGTGGCAGAGGCCAGCTTCGCTTTTTCAGCATTCCAAGCCGCACTCATCTCGTCTGATTGCGCTTGCAGCTCATTAATTTCGATTTGACGCTTTTCCAGTCGTGCTTTTGAAGCATCGTCTTTTTCTTTTTTGAGAGCTTCGACTTCAATACGGAGCTGGACGATCCGGCGGTCAATTTCGTCTAAGGCTTCGGGCTTACTGTCGACCTGCATGCGCAAACGCGAAGCCGCTTCATCCATAAGGTCGATCGCTTTGTCCGGTAAAAAACGGTCCGTGATATATCGGTTGGAGAGTTGAGCCGCAGACACAATCGCTGAGTCTGAAATCCGAATACCGTGATGGACTTCATATTTATCTTTTAGACCGCGCAGGATTGAGACGGTGTCTTCAACGGTTGGTTCGGTCACGAACACTGTCAGGAAGCGACGGGCAAGGGCGGCGTCTTTTTCCAAATGTTTGCGATATTCGTCGAGTGTTGTCGCACCGATGCAGTGCAATTCTCCGCGGGCAAGCGCCGGTTTCAACAAATTCGCTGCATCCATTGCGCCGTCACTCTTACCGGCACCGACAAGTGTATGAATTTCGTCGATAAAAAGAATGATTTGACCATCGGCTTTTTCGATTTCCTTGAGAACAGCTTTTAACCGCTCTTCAAATTCACCGCGATATTTCGCACCCGCGATGAGAGCGCCCATATCCAGTGCGAGGAGCTTCTTATCTCGGACGGATTCGGGAACGTCGCCACTGACGATACGTACAGCCAAGCCTTCGGCAATCGCCGTTTTACCAACACCCGGCTCACCGATCAGGAGCGGATTATTTTTGGATCGCCGAGAGAGGACCTGTAACGTTCTGCGTATTTCTTCGTCGCGTCCAATGACCGGATCCAGTTTTCCGTCGCGTGCCGCTTGTGTCAGGTCGCGGGCATATTTCGAAAGCGCTTCATACTGGTCTTCCGCAGAATCGGATGTCACGGGATCATCAGACCGGACAGAGGCAATGGCCTCGCCCAAACGCGCAGCGTCTAAACCGGAATGTGATAAGGCAGCATGCAGATCTTTATCCGCCTGGGTCACCGTGGCGAGCAAAAGCCTTTCCAATGTCACAAAGGCGTCGCCGGACTCTTTGGCTGTTTTCTCAGACACGGCAAAAACTTTGGTCGCGGCCTTTGAAAGGGAGAGGCCAGAACCGCCTTCAACTTTCGGAAGTTTGTTAAGCGTCTTATTAATTGCCGCATCTACCTTGTCAGCAGAGGCCCCTGCCATCTGAACAAGGTTACGCGGCAGTCCGCCGTCTTCATGCAGAAGGGCTCGTAAAATATGAGCGGGAACTAATTGTTGATGGTCGCGGGTGACGGCCTCTGTCTGGGCCGCCTGTATCACGCTCCGCGCGCGCTGCGTATAAGCTTGAATATCCATATCTCAATCTCAGTCTCAGTCAGACAATTAAGGTGGGGCAGTTTTACCCGCGTTCCTGCCTGAGATAGGAATTCAGTCTTAGTCTTCAAGATGTAAGGAAACGGCCTCTTACAGGCCGTTCTCTGAGCGAGACAGCTATTCTGCCGCTTCGACGGTATCCTCTGTCTTCCGCGCAGGAGCTTTGCGGCGACGTTTTGGTTTGTCGTCAGTGTCCGTCTTGGCGGGCTTTTTGGCTTTTGCTTTAGGGGCGTCAGCTTCAGGGTCGACGACCTCTAATTCTGCAGGTGCGTCGGACGTTTCATCTGTCTTTTTGGCATCATCCCGGTCACGACGATTATTCTGATTGCGATTATTTCGACGATTATTGTCGCGGCCATCATTGTCATCGCCGTCTGTTTCACCGCGTTCCGCACGTCGCGCGGCACGTTCGGCATCTGCCTTTTCGCGGGCTTCTTGCGCCAGCTTCTTCGCGGCTTCCTGTTCATTCATCAGCCGCAGGTAATGTTCTGCATGTTGCAGCAGGTTTTCCGCATTGACGCGGCTTCCGCCCATTTTGGCATCCCGAGCCAGCGTTGTGTATTTTTCGTAAATCGTGGACGCATTACCACGTACCTTAACGCCCGGACCTTGGCTATCCATCGACCGGTTGTGATTATTGTGGTTGTGATTACGATTATTATTTTTGTTGCGATTACGGCCGCGTTGACGCTTCATCGGTCTTCCTCAAATGGGGCGACAGCTAGTTGGGCGTTCAGCCGCACGGAAAGTCGTGCAAGGCCCCTGTTCTGTCAGCGATAGCAGCGGCGTTCCTAAAGATAATCTGTGGAACGTCCCAAACTGCATATTTGGCCTAGCAAAGCCCAAGCCCTATGCAAAGAGCTTTTTCAGTAGAATTTTTAGGGATTTTTTCGCGCCCAAACTATTCTGTCATTGCCGCCTAAATCTTGATCAACAGTCACATCGGTCCAAGTTTCGCTGTCCAAAAGATGTTGCACAGCGCTCGCTTGGTCAAACCCAATCTCCAATCCCAACCAACCGCCTGATTTTACGTAATCGGGTGCAGATGAAATGATGGCGCGATAGGCGTCTAAGCCATCAGTCCCGCCACGCAATGCAATATCGGGATCATAGTCTGTGACTTCCGTTTCCAATGCATCCATGGCGGGGTTGGTGATGTAAGGCGGGTTGGAGAGTATCATGTCGAAACATTCGCCTGAGGGGACGGCATCATACCACTTGCCTTGATAAAAGCTGACCCGTGTGAAAACGTCCAAATTCTGAGCGTTTGATTTGGCGATCTCAAGAGCGGTGTTCGAGATATCTGTGGCATGCAATGTGGCATCAACGCGTTCTGCCAGCAGGGTTAATCCAATGGCTCCGCTCCCCGTGCCGAGGTCGAGTAATTTCGAGCATTCATGGTTTCGCAAACGTTTAAGGGCGCCTCGGATCAAAGTTTCCGTATCTGCGCGGGGCGATAATACGTCAGATGTTATTTTAAATCGCCTGCCGTAAAATTCGCGCCAGCCCAAAATATGATCAACAGGTTCACCCGACAAACGGCGTTCCATATGGTCTGTAATTGACTGAAAAACATCAGCTTCAAGGAATTCCGTCCCTCGCAACATCAGCGCTGTTTTATCAAAGCTTGTTGCGGCCAACACAATTTCTAAGGCGTCCTCTTCCGCAAAAGGGAGGCCTGCCTCTCTGAAGGCTTGCGTTAAAAACCGTTTGGCTGATCGCGCGTTCAGCCCAGAATAGGGGCCAGATCTCGGACGTTGATCGAGAGGTGTGACCATTATGTCAGCGAGGCAATCGCGGTTTCGATAAGCTTCAAATCGCTTTCCCTAGACAGGCTGTGATCACCGCCACTGACCAGCGTATAGGTCACATCTTTCGATGTCAGCATATCGAGTAATCGCTTGGAATGCGCCCAAGGGACGACCGTGTCTTCATAGCCCTGTAAGATGCGGATCGGGCAGGTCAGCGGAATTGGCAGGTCCAAGATTTGTCGCGCACGACCGTCTTCTATCAGAGCTTTCGAATAGGCATAGGGTTCTTCATATCCGGACGGTTCATAAACGACGCCGTCATTTTCCAGGGCTTTAATCTGGTCTTCTGTCCAGCCTGCCACGGTGAGCTTTTCTGTGAAATCCGGCGCAGGATTGATGAGGACCAATCCCGCAACCCGTGGTGTGTTGGCAATCGCTGCTAAGAGAGAGGCCCAACCGCCCATTGAGGAACCGATAAAAATGACGGGTCCGTCACAGAGCGCGTCCCTGATGGTTTGAATGTCTGCCGCCCAGCGGGACATTGTGCCGTCAATAAAATCTCCGCTGCTTTCTCCGTGGCCAAAATAATCAAAGCGAATATAGGCCTGTCCGCGCGCTTTCGCCCACGCATGAAGGTGCATGGCTTTTGAGCCTTGCATGTCGGATTTCAGTCCCCCGCACCAAATCAGGGTTGGTCCAAATCCGTCCGATTTTTCATAGGCAATCCGTTCGCCATCAGATGTTGTCAGAAATTCGGGCATTTTGTTTCCGCTTGGTTTAAGAGTGCGAATATGAATGTGCTGCAAATTTTGCCAGACCTCAATGCCGGAGGTGTCGAACGTACCGTTTTGGAAACGGTTGAAGGTCTCGTGGGCGGGGGACATAATGCGCATGTGCTGTCCGCCGGGGGCAGGCTTGTTACCGAACTCGTCGCCCTAGGCGGTGTGCATCACAAGGCTGATATCGGGTCTAAAAATATATTCTCAGTGCCTTGGCGTATCGCAGGAATAAGGCGTTTAATTGCCGAGCATAAGATTGACATCGTGCATGCCCGTTCCCGTGCGCCGGCTTGGCCCGCCATGTTTGCCGCGCGCGCCGAGAAGGTCCCGTTCGTGACGACCTATCACGGCATATATAATGCCAAGTCAGTGATAAAGCGTGGATATAATTCAGTGATGGCCAAAGGCGATGTCGTGATTGCCAATTCAAATTACACGGCTGATCATATTTTGCGGGAGCATGGAACGGATCCGGATCGGATTACGGTCATTCCGCGCGGGGTGGATATGTCCGCATTTGATCCTAACACTATTTTGGCAGAGGATGTGAAGACCCTTCGAACAGAATGGGGCGTTCAAAAAAATGAGACTCTCTTGGTTTTACCCGGACGTCTAACGCGCTGGAAAGGTCAGACTGTCGCCATAGAGGCTTTGCGCATGAGAGGCGCTGATCACCGTTTGATTTTGGTCGGAGATGCGCAGGGGCGCGATGATTATGTCACCGAATTACGCGCTCAGGCAAAATCTCTGAATGTTATTTTCGCAGGCCACCGAACGGATATGAACCTGATTTATGCGGCGGCCGATGTTATCTTATGCCCGTCGACAGATCCCGAAGCCTTTGGTCGAACCGCGGCAGAGGCTCAAGCTATGAACAAGCCCGTTATTGCAAGTGATCATGGCGGCGCAGTGGAAGTTGTTCTGAACGGCATTACCGGATGGCGCGTTCCGCCCGGGGAGGCAAAAGCCTTAGCCAATGCCATTGGGCGCGTGGATAAATTGACGGGTGTTGCCACGGCACGGGACAGGATCGCGGCCAAATATTCGAAAACCGCCCTCCAGACGGCGCTTTTGGATGTCTATGGGGATTTATTGAAACCTTAGGCAAATTAAGGGGTTTCTCTTGAATATGTGCAGTAAACCCGCCATATCGCGTCCTCAACAGACAACTCGATTGAAATAACCTTAGGAGAACCCCAATCGCTAGAAGACCCCTCTCGGCCCAACCCGCCAAAAAACCCAAAGGCCCGCGCATAAATCGTGACATTACCGCCGATAATGTCCTGCTCATTTTAGCCGATGGTGAAAAACGAGGCACTGTGCCTCTCAGCGAAGCTTTAGCTGCCGCCCGTGACGCCGGACTCGACCTTGTCGAGGTTGCCCCCGGTCAAACACCCGTTTGTAAGGTGTTGGATTACGGAAAGATGCGCTTTGAAAATCAGAAGAAAAAAGCCGCAAACCGCAAGAACCAGCGCACACAAGCACTCAAAGAAATCAAAATGCGTCCAAATATCGACGTGCATGATTATGGCGTTAAAACCAAAGCCATGCGCAAGTTTTTTGACCGCGGTGATAAGGTGAAGGTCACTGTACGCTTCCGTGGCCGCGAAATGGCCCATATGGATCGCGGCATGGATTTGCTTTCCCGTGTGAAGGAAGATTTTGCCGAAGACTGTAAGGTCGAGTTTGAGCCGAAAACAGAAGGCCGTCTCATGACGATGGTTCTCGCGCCCAAGAATAATTAGAGGTTTTCAACCTTTGAAATAAAAGCCGGGCCGTTGGTCCGGCTTTTTCTTTTTAGGATATCTGATTGTTTTATATAAAATGCTATTCAAAGTATTTTTTAGTTTATTTTTCAATTCCGTGGCTTATGACACCCCTCTTCACTACAGAGGGGAAATTTTGTGAAAAAACTTATCGTATCAGGCGCTGCTATTCTCGGCGTTTTTGCGGCTCCGGCATTTGCTGTCGCTCAGGATGATGTCATAGAAGATGAGGTCGTGACGCCAAAACAGACGAAAAATTGGTTTGTCTATGCAGATGCTAATATCGCGACCACGCAATTTTCTGACACTGACGGCAACACCACTTTTGTGAGTGACTCCGCGACATCGTCTTATTTTCGGGCAGGCGTAAAATATAGCTATTTCGGTGCTGAAGTAGAGCTTGGAAATGGGCTGTCAGATATTGAAGAAGACGGCGTTTCAATCGGCGTGAGCTCACAGACATCAGTATTCGCGATTGTCCGTACACCCGGCGATAAATTTGATGTTTTTCTTCGCGCAGGATATCATTCCAGCAAGGTAGACGTTGGTGCCCAGGTCTTTAATCCACAAACGGGCCAATCAGTCGCGGTCAGTGATGAACTCGACTCAGACGGATTTGCGGCCGGTGTTGGTGGAACATATTATTTCTCGGATAATTTTGGTCTTCGCGCCGATATCACCGGTTATAATACAAGAGACCTTGTTGACGCCGGTTTCGTTGCGGCCAGTATTGGTGGCAGTGTCCGTTTCTAGAATTTGAAACGAATTATTTGAATCAGGCCTCTTCATATTGAAGGGGCCTTTTTTATGCGTTGAGTAAAAGGCGTTCCGTAACGGCATTGAGGAGGATGCGGCCGTTATCTGTTGCTCTTAATCTGTCATCTTTCAGACACAGTAACTTGCTTTCTATTAGATGATTGACCTCTTCCATATTTAGAGATTTTCCCCCTAAGCTTTGAAACCGCGACAAGGAAATACCTTCATCGATCCGAAGTCCCATGAGTAGATATTCCGTCGCCGCGTCGAGTCCGGATAATACGTCCTGGCTCTCTATGCCCGCACCCGTTTGCTTCACGGCGTCCGTATAATTACGCGGGTGCATATACGCGACAGTCGCGTGACGTATCCCGTCGAGAGTAATGCGTCCATGTGCGCCCGGACCAGCGCCGACATAATCAACACCCCTCCAATAAGCGAGATTATGTTCGGACCGATGACCCGCTTTCGCAAAATTGGAGACCTCATAATGCGCGAGGCCAACCTCGACTAGCGTCCCACGAACATGGTCATATAAATCGGCAGAGGCGTCAGAATTTACCGCCCTTTTCTGCCCGCGAGACTCCGCTTTGGCGAAGGCCGTTCCCTCTTCAATTGTCAATTGATAGGTTGAAATATGCGGCACCCCTGCAGTCACTAGGATGGATAAATCATCTGCCAGGTCTCCGATTTTTTGCCCGGCCCACCCGAATATCAGGTCAGATGAAACACTCGGAAAAATATCAAGGGCGAGGTCTAGGGCTCCTTTCGCTGTTTGAGAGTCGTGATCACGGCCCAAGAATTTCAAGGCTTGATCGTTAAATGTCTGAATGCCGAGTGAGAGACGGTTTACTCCGACCGACCTATATCCCCGCCAATCTTCTGCATTCATTTCATGCGGGTTTGCTTCCAAGGCAATTTCAATATTCGTAAGACCCCAAAGTTTACCGACGGTTTCATTGATTGCGCCGACTTGAGCCGGGGTCATTAAAGACGGAGTGCCGCCCCCAAAATGTATAGAGGTGACATGTCTTGGACCTGACAGGTCGCGCCAATGTGCTAAATCCGCTAAGATCGCGGGTAGCAGCCCGTCATCTTCCCGTCTTTTGTAAACATTGAAATCGCAATAGGGACAGATGCGCGCGCAATAAGGCCAGTGGATATAAATTGCGAGCGGGTCCATCCGGAAATTATACGGCGTGGTCCGGAAATTGGTCCGCTAAAAATTTTGCAAATGCATCTGCGCGGTGACTGATTGCATGTTTGGCGGCGGGCTCGATTTCGGCGAAGGTTTTGCTTTTGCCCAGCTGCTGGAACATTGGATCATAGCCAAACCCTTTTTCTCCGCGCGGGGGCCAGACCATTTCACCTTCAACCGTGCCTTCATAAATCGATGTTTCCCCATCCGGCCACGCCAAACACAGGGCGCAGATAAAGCGGGCGCGGCGGTTATCTGTATCACCCAATTGATCATTGACGTGCCACATGGCCATATCAAAATCGCGTCTTTTCCCATATGTTTCGCGCTCTATGCGAGGCAGTTCTGCCCATCGCGCCGCATAGATACCCGGATCACCGTTCAGTGCATCGACGGCCAATCCGCTGTCATCTGATAAGGCGGGCAAACCCGATGCCTCTGCGGCGGCGACAGCCTTTAATGCGGCATTCCCTGAAAATGTTTTTTCTGTCTCTTCAGGTTCCGGTAGATTGAGTTCTGCAGCGCTCACCGTTTCCAAGCCAAAAGGCCGTAAAAGGTCGCGAATCTCCCGGACCTTTCCTTCATTATGCGAAGCGACGACGATTTTTGTGCCGGGGATCAATCTTTGGTCTGTCATGCAAAGCGGCATAGTCATATGTTGTCGTGTCTGCAATGCTTGCAACTGACGCATTATTGTTTATCAATAAGGTGATGATGTCTGAAACTGAGTTCGAAGCACCTGCCGGTGCCCCCATGGCCAAACTCTTGTCACCGCTACTCATGGTGGGGCAGTGGTTCTTTGGTGTTTTCTTCGTTTTATTCCTGCTGATGGCCCTTATCATGGCCGTCCCGAGCGGATTTCGAGACAGTTTATTGGCTGAGGCGTCGACGCCCATTGATCCTACGACTTTAATGGGACGCTGTTTGGCGGGCGCTGTCGTTGCGGTCGGATGGTTCTTTGTATTAAAGTTACTCCGTGGTGTGGTCACGGCGGTTATTCATGGTGATCCGTTCCTGCCCCAGAATATCGCTCGCCTACGTAATATTTGGATTATTTTCGCTGTGACAGAAATTTTCCGCATGATCGCCTTTTTCCTGATGGGCGGTGACGGGCAAACAGATGGAGGATCTCAGCTGGATATTCGATTGGGAACATGGTTCTTCATCTTCGTTATTGTGGTGATTTCAGAAGCCTTCCGCCACGGCGCGGCCCTACGCGCAGATCAGGAATTGACGATCTGATGGCGATTAAGGTGAATCTCGATAGGGTCTTATTGGACCGCAAAATGTCTTTGACTGAACTGGCAGAACGCGTGGGTATTACGTTGGCGAATTTATCCATCCTGAAAACAGGAAAAGCCCGCGCTGTCCGGTTCTCCACGCTTGATTTACTCTGCCGAGAATTGGAGTGTCAGCCAGCAGACATCCTGGTCTATGAGCCGGATGAAGAGGTCAAACTCGCAGCTGAATAGCTGTTATTCCAACGCTTCTTTCAAGATATCATGTGTCAGGATTTGTGGCAGAATCTCTGGCTCGGATGCTCCCGGCTTATAGACCAAATATAGCGGGACGCCTGCACGCCCGAACCGTTTCAATTCAGCGGCAATTACATCATCCTTATTCGTCCAATCCGCGATGAGGAATTCTGTATCCGTGCGTTCAAATAATCTCGCCGTTTTTTTTGTGTTAAGCACCCGAATTTCATTCACCTTACAGCTCACGCACCAAGCTGCAGTGAAATCAACAAAGACCGGACGTCCTTCTGACCGAGCTGTTGAGACGGCCTGAGCCGACCAAGCATTTGACCGAAGGACTTGCTCACCGTCTGATGCTGAAAGCGTCAGAGGCAAAATAACTGCGGCGAGAATGGCGATTGTGCCGAATAGTCTCCCGACCAAACCTGATCGTTTCAAACTCCAAATTCCGAAGGCTAAAAATAATCCCGCAAGGAGAAGTTTGAATATGCCATTGGCCCCGGCTTGAAGGCTCAAGACCCAAGCCAGCCAGATGGCGGCCGCAAACATGGGAAAGGCCAGAAACTGACGGAAAGTTTCCATCCAAGGACCGGGCTTGGGCATGCGTGCGAGCAGTCCGGGAATATAAGCGACGAGCAGGAAGGGCAGGGCAAAGCCCAATCCCAAAGCCAGAAAAACGCCAAGCGTCGTCGCGGCAGAGCCCGCCATAGCAAATCCGACAGCACCCGCCATAAAGGGCGCGGTGCAGGGCGTTGCAACGATGACGGCTAAAACTCCCGTTAAAAAGCTGGACATCGGACCGGATCGACCGACAGTTTCCGAGCCAATATTTTGAAACCGTCCGCTTAATTCGAAAACGCCGAGAAGGTTCAAACCAATGGCAAAAAGCAAAAGCGAGAGAATGGCGACGAGCCAAGGCGACTGCAGTTGGAACCCCCAACCGACTGATGTACCGGCGGCTTTTAAGGCCAAGATGAGACCGGCAAAGGCGATAAAACTAAATAAAACGCCTGCTGTATATGCCCATGCCGACCGACGCACAGCCATGCGTTCCCCGTGAGCCATCTTTGCCAGTGAAAGCGCTTTCAGCGATATAATCGGAAAGACGCAGGGCATAAGATTAAGGATAAGACCGCCAATAAACGCTCCGATAATTGCGCCCCAAATTCCGATATTCGATCCTCCGCCAGATATTGAGTTAGAGGATTTCAAGGCACCAATTTCGACCGGAGAGTCTGTCGAAATTGGAACGACAATGGCTTGACTATTTTCAGAAACCAGCGTGGCTTCAAAACTGTCTGGCGTGCCTTCCTCCCAACCATATCCGGGTGATGCCGAGAAGCGAACTCCATTTTCCGCGGGCGTTAGCGTGACGGGGTCGCTGTGAATGATAATGGGGTTTGCGTGAGGAAAAAGCTTGGAGGCTTCGAAGCCGTTCGGCAGGTCGGTTACATCAAAACTAATTTTTCCGCCGTTCAAAACGGCTGATCCGCGCCCCTTACCCATTTGCGGAATCTTTTTTAACGCAGCCTCAATTTGCGCCTTATGTGTCGGGTTGAGTCTGGTTTCGCCGATACCCATTGGTAAGGACAGCGCGCCGTCTTCCGGAATACAAATATCATCGCAGACCAGGAAATAGGCGTGAGCCTTGAGTGTTGTTGCACGGCCCAGATCGACCGTTTCATCAACAGTGATTTCAACCGACAGCCAGACCTCGCCGTCCAGTGCGTAGGAGACAATCGGGCCAACAGTTTTAACTTTCGGCGCAGGCCATTGTATCGGGCCAGCGGTGATACCCTCCGGCAGGTCCCAAACAAGTCTGACGGCTTCACCACTATCGCCGGCATTGCGCCAATAGGTGTACCAATTCCCTTCAAACTTCATTTTCAAAGCAAGTGTAAAACTCTCACCCGGAGCGGCCGTGTCATGACCGGAGACCAGGCTAATTTCAGTATAGCCTGTATCCAGCGGCAAGCTTTCACGCGCTTGCGCAAGCCCGGCTGTGAGCCAAATGCATAATATGAAACTTAAAATCCGAAACATGTGCCCTCTCTAATCTCTCAATTATGAAAATACGATGCACAAAAACGTGTCGAGCCCCGTGTACAGATTTCCAAACACGACATGAACGAGAGCGAGGGAGGCTATTCTCTAGCTTGACTCATTCGCTCCCACCCCCAACATCCGCCTTATGGTAAGTTCACCAAAATTACCCGCGCGCCCGGCCAAGACGGATCTGGTCTCGCCGTCGCTCATGCCCGCCTTTGCGCAGGAACGAAAGGCGCTTCAGACCGCGCTGTCCGTGAGAGGCGAAAACGCATTATCCTCGGCCCAAACCGTCGGCGCTATTCGAAGCGCTCTCGACCGCACGGGTGCGGCTTTTGCACGGACGACTGACGATCCGGCATTACAAAAAGCCGGTCTATGGCTGATCGAAGTGATTAAATCCGGGGCTGGTGTGTTGGACCGGGCTGTGACCGCAGATATTGCCTATGTTGAAACAGGCACTCCGTCGACGGGCATGTCATCTCTGCTCGGCAAACCGACCTTATTTTACGGGGCGGCGGGACTTCTAGCTGTCGTGGGACTTGTCCAAGGCACAGGGCTGGTCATTTTATCGGCCGCTGTCTTGGCAGGGCTTCACACATTGGAACCCAAACGTTGGAAAAAGCTCATGGCGCTTTTACCGCGCAGCAAAGCGCCAACGGCTTTGGAGGATCATACCGGGCGACAATTTACAGCTGAAGCGAGATTGTCCTTGGATGCTGCGGGTCTGATTGGTCAGATTGAAGACGCATTGAAAACGGCGGATCATATTTTGTCTCGCCTCGCCGAACCGCAAACCCAAACGCATTGGGCGGATACGCCGCGCTTGGCTGCGATGCTCCAGAATCTTTTGGAGGCGGGCGGTGCAGGGGATAGTGATTTCGCCATGGAGCTGATCGAAAAAGAATTGCCGAGTCTTCTTAGCTCAGGAGGTGTCTCCGTTGTGGCTTATTCTAAAAAGACATCTCAATATTTCGATGAACTCCCCGGTATCGGCGAGGGTAAAAAAATCGAAATGGCCGCGCCTGCGCTGTTGCGGGAAGATGGCACGCTCTTACGTCGCGGAACGGTTTGGGTCCGGTCATGAGCGGCGTGAAACAGCTAGAGTTTATTGGTTATGATCTTGGCCACGGGGAAACGGCGTTGGGTCGGGCTTTTGGCGCGACCGTGCGTGAGCCGGAAATCTTGGAATGGCGCGGACGTCGAAGCTTTGTGACGGCGGTCGCAAAAGACAAATCCGGTATAAAAATTGGTGCGGATGCTTTAAATCTTGCCGCGCTCGGCCCCAAAGCTAATGTCGCGGTCAAGTTTAAATCGCGCGACTTGGATGTCGTCTCTGTGCGTGAACCGACACTCGCTTTCACGCAAACATTAGTTGACGGATTAACAGCAGACGGTACGATTTTAGGCCCAAAAGAAAGCCGCTTTATCGTAGGGTGTCCCAGTGGTTGGACCGCCGAGGACAGAGAAGATTATCGCGATGTCTTCCAAGATGCAGGACTGTCTAACGTTAGAATTGTGCCCGAGTCCCGCGCCGCGCTGATGACAGCTTTAGAGCAAGGCTATCTTTCGATTGAAGATACACGTGCCTCCGTCTTGATTGTGGATATTGGCTCCTCAACAACGGATTTCACCTATTGCCGCGATTTGGACGCGCAAGATGTGGGTCACAATGTTTTGGGGTCCGGCTTATTAGACACAGAAATTTTCGACCTTAATTTAGCGCGTCAGAAAGAGCGTAAGAAAATCGAGCAACTCATTGCCAAATATCCGCATTATAGACCCATCATGGAATATTGGTGCCGCGAGGCAAAGGAGGCCTATTTCACGGGGGAAGAGGTTCCGGTTGAGATATTGAAACGTTTGCCAATTGGACGGGGTGTCGTCTTCGACATTCGGATTGATAAGGCCGATGCGGATATGATTTTGGACAAACCCCTTAAAACGCTGAATGGGTATAGCTGGCGCACGGCCTTTGATTATGCGTTGAAGGAAACAATTGAAAATCTTGGCGGCGTTGTGCCTGATACAGTTTTATTGACAGGCGGCGCCTCCCGTCTCCCGCTCGTTTTGCCTGCCACGCAAAAAGCGTTTCCAAAGGCGCGTGTTGTACGCGGCGCGGAACCTGAATTTGCAATTGCACGGGGCTTGGCTTGGCTGGGTCGGTTTGAATATCTTCACGCCAGTTTCAAATCCGAAGTCGACAGGCATACGCGCCAAGGCGGGGAGATTGCTATCAAGGCAGAAAAATCATCCCGGGATTTAGGTCAAACACTCGCGCCGGTTCTGGTTGATGCCATCACCGAGGGCTGCATTCTTCCAACCTTTCGGGACTGGCGCAGTGGTCAGATTCAAAGCTTGGATGATGTCGAAACGGAATTAAATACGCGCGTAGCGGAGTGGCTCGCCTCTGATGCAGCTCAAGCCGCGCTCCGTCCTGTGATTGATGTTTGGTTTGCCGGGTTACAGCGCGATATTGAAACCGTGACGGATCCCCTATGTCGCGATCACGGTCTTCCCGCGATGGTGTTGTCTCTCACAGACTCGCAACATGTATCGCGTCATTTGGAAGGGCTATCACTGGCCATGCCACATGTCGGGTCGATGGAGTCAGATACGGCGCTGGTGGGAACGACATTGTCGGCCATTTTGATCGGATCACTTCTGGCACATGCAAATCTATTTGCGCCACTTTTCCTAAATCCTTTTGGAGTTGTTTTGGGCGGCGCTTTGGCGGGCGGAACCTATCTCTTCGGCCGTAAAGCTCTGTCGGGTAAAATGCGGAGTTCGAAAGTTCCCGTCATTGCGCGGCAAATTCTGACCGATGGTCGAGTGCGCTCTGCCGTAAACAAACAAAGGCCGGAGCTGATTAAAGCCGTTCAAAAAGCTTGGGTGGATGCGGCGGCTGACCGCTTTACGGGCGAGTTGAATGACATGCTCGGAAATGCACTGCGCGAACGCGCTGATGAACGGGCTGTTTTATTTCTCGTCTAACTCAGGCAGGGTGATATCAATCTCATCCCCGCCATCAACGTCAATGATGATACGTGTTCTTGACGTCCCGTCTTTGACAATTGTTTCGCGGTCTAAAGTCAGACTTTTCCCTAATCCGGAGATAGAGAAGCTGTCCTCGCTATCGCGACTCTTTTTTCGTTGAATGTCTCCGACCTTTGCACCGTCAAAGAGAAGAACCGTTTGCCCGTCTTCCGACTCCACTTCGATATCTTTTGCAAAATCACTAAACATGGCGGCGAGATCCCGGAACAAGCCGTCATCGGAAAACGCTTCTTCCATGACGTCCATGACGACCTCGATTTCATCAGAGATATCGCCATCTGCCTTCGCGTGACCCTTATCCAGCTTTCGTTTCAATCGGGCCGTGGATTTGGCAATCTCGACCTTATGTTCGGATAATTTATCTTCAATTTTTTCAGAGAGGATATCTGCCTCTGACGGAAGCGCTGGAGGCTCGGCATAAGCTGACGCGCCAAGACAAAGCGCGGCGAAGATAGAAAGGGGTAAAGAAAGGGAATGAGGCATAGGGGATCCCGAATTAACGCAAAGCAACAGTAAATCCTGTGGCTATTCACACACAAGCTATGATAACAGCCGCCTGAACCTTCCCTGAATTGAACTGTATTCTCTGGCGCACCCATGTTGAAAGATCGTTTTTTCTATCCTCTGGCAGCGCTCATCATCGCGGCAATGGTGGCATTCGCCCTGTCTTTTGGAGAGCGAATCGAACTGACGGACTGCGAAATTTGGAATTCCGGTTACAAAATGGAAGGTGAGGACCTTGTTCGCCTGACGGCTCAGCCAGGCACTCAAGCCGTGTTTGTTGCGGCAGCTGGCGGTGAACCTGCTTTTGCCCGCCTGACAAGCACAGCTGCTCGCGAAAGCTTGCCAAAAGGTCCGGGTGTTTTTGCACCTTTGGGTCCGCAATATGAACGCGCTTTTGCAACGCGCAATTTGCGTCTGATTGTGACGGCACGGTCATCTCGATTAAATGGCCTTGAGGACTTTGATATTGGGTATTTTTCCGCTGGATCCGGCGATAGCGGTTGGAAACGCAAGAGTTTGAGCGCGGATTGGGCTGAATATCAAATAGAGTTTAGGCCCGGTGCTTTGACCGAACGTCAAGGCCTGGATCATGCATCGGTCTGGCCGGGTGAAACGGCAGAGCTTTTGAATGTTGATGTTCAAAGGATTCGCGTCATCGTTCTCGATCCACCGGAGGGATGTGCGAGCTAAAGCTCAACTGTGCGCCTTCGCGCATTGACAATTTGGTGTAAGACAGAGACTAAATCCCATGCCAATTGATGCCTCTACATTTCCAATGGTTCTTCTCTATGCCGTGCCGTTTTTCGTGCTCAGCTTGTCCTTGGAATGGTGGCTGGTTCGAAAGGGTAAGCTCGCAGGCACTTATGAGACCAAGGATGCGCTCACATCTATGCTTATGGGGTTCGGCAACCTGCTTTCAGATATTACGATGGGATTTATCAGTCTCGCCATTCTAATGTGGGCATGGCAATTTCGGCTGTTTGACTGGGGTGTCAGCCTACCGATAATCATCTTGGCTTTGGTGGCCCAAGACTTTCTTTATTATTGGAAACACCGCGCGGCTCACCGTATCCGTTGGTTCTGGACGGCGCATGTTGTTCATCACAGCAGTGAATATTATAATTTGTCGACGGCCTTGCGCCAGCCTTGGAATAATCATTTCACCGGATTTGTATTACTATCGACACCGCTGGTATTTTTGGGCGTACATCCGCTCCTGCTGGGCTTTGTCGGGGCGCTGAACTTACTTTACCAATATTGGATACACACAGAGGCGATTGATAGAATGCCAAATTGGTTTGAGGCCGTTTTTAATACGCCGTCCCATCACCGCGCACATCACGGGACGAACCCGCAATATTTGGATTCTAATTATGCGGGCATTCTCATTATCTGGGATAAGATGTTTGGGACATTTGTACCGGAAGATTTGGAAGAAAAACCTGATTATGGTCTCGTCCAAAATGTCGGAACTTATAATCCTTTCAAGGTCGCTTTTGTAGAAATGTGGGGCGCGATCAAAGATGTCGCCACACCAAATATCTCAGTTATGCAGCGGCTTAAATATCTCTTCGCGCCACCCGGCTGGTCACATGACGGATCCCGGAAAAGCTCCGCTCAAATTAAAGCGGACTATGTTCTCGAAAACCCTCACATGTCTGGCATGCCGGGGTTGCCGAAGTGATTTAGCCCAGACCGTGGAAAAGCGCGCGTTGCGTCATATTCAGACCTTTGGGTGATCCCGCCTTTAAGGTGCCTCCGGATTTTCGAATGGTGAATCGGGCAGTCTCGCTCAATGTGTAATCACGGGATAAAACCGTATCGACATTCATCATGACAACAGTGGCGGCTTTCGGTTCCAGTGTGAGATCAATAAACCCGCTGCGCGTCGCATTATAATACCGCGCATCTTCGTTTTTCTGCGTCAAAAGCAAATTATGTTCAACCGTGGCGTCGCCCAAATATGCGGTCAAGGTTTCAGAGGAAACGGAACTCGTTACAATCTCCATGCCGACTTTTGTGCCGGATTCAGAGGTTAGATCATTTAACCAAAACTCATGCGCGTCACCTGTCAGGACTAGCATGTCATTTAAGTCGGCAGTATCCAGTGCAGCGTAGAAGTTCTCGCGTGCGACGGGATAACCGTCCCAGCTATCCGGATAGAGCGGCATATTATATTTACTGAGCGTCATGAAATCGCGCACTTCAGGCCAGTCCTGCTCAATGCGTTCTAATGAGCCTTCATCAATATAAGGCGTGAAGTCCGGTGTCAGCAGCCGGCCCATAATGACTTGATTGGCAAGAAGCCGCCATGTCACGCCGTCTTGCTTGGATTGGCTGAGCGCGTCGATGATAAAGGCTTGTTGGTCGGCTCCAAACATTTCCCGGTCCGGCGCATATAATACGTCTTTCCGGAATTTATCAGCGCCGCCTTCTGACGAAATTTCATCAATATAGGACTCGACAATAATCGGCTCAGCACGCGCTGTCAGACGTGTCTCGACGCAGGTCAAATTGGCTAAATTGCCAAAGCGGAAATTCCGGTAAATATCAGATCGCACACGTCCTGCTTTCGGCTCGCGTATGGGCATCCATTCATAATAAGCGCGCAAAGCGGCTTGCTGGCGCGCATCCCAATCGCCCTCTGCATCGGGTTGATGATTTTGTGCGCCGCCTTTCCAACTATCATTCGTCGTCTCGTGATCATCCCAAACAGCGATCAGAGGCATAGTGGCTGTGACGGCCTGAAGCGCAGTATCCGTTCTATATTGGGCATGGCGCTGACGATAATCATCCAGCGCAATGATTTCGTGACCGGGTTCGTGAATGCGGTCCGGCAGGCGCGGGGTCTCTAACGGGCCATATTCATAGTAATAATCGCCCAAATGAATCAATGCGTCATAGGGCTGTTCAGCCGCCCGTTTGGCAATGGCGTCATAGGTATTGAAATAGCCATGCTGCCAATTTGCACAGGAGGCGATGGCAAAACGTAATTGATCTGTCTCACCTTCCGGCAATGTCCGCGTTTGGCCGATCTCAGAAACGGCTTCGCCCGCGTGGAAACAATAAAAATAGGTCTGTCCGGGTTTCAGATTATCAGCAATAACTTTGACGCAGTAATCCCGTGCGGCATTTGTTGTGTATGTGCCTGAGCTGACAATGTCGGTGAAATCGGCGTCGCGGGCGACTTTCCACAACACGTCAATATCGCCGTCAATCTCTGGCGTGACATGCGTCCATAAAACAACGCTTGTCGCAAAAGGGTCGCCTGAGGCAACGCCATGAGCAAAAGCGCCTGCTTTCAAGACGCCTTCATTCTTACCTGAGACAGTCTCCGGCGCCGTGCAGGCGGCTAATCCGGCCCCTGCCGTTAAGCCCATCACGCCCCGACGTGTTAGTTTGCTTTGCATATTTCCCGCTTCAGCCATTTTTGGCTTTTCTTGAACTTGCAACGTCCTATCAGGATTTTTTAGCGGGTCCAGTTACGCTTTCACTTACCAAGCGTTCAGTCTTGACGGGGGCACGTTTCACAACTTTCAGCGGATTCCAGCCCATGGTTCGCATGATATCAGAGAGTTTCGCGGCTCTATTCAATCTGGGCGGGCGGCTTTGAGGGCGCGTGAAAAAACCGTCCCGCATTCCGCGAAAGGTGGGTTTGAAGCGTCCTTTGCGAAAAATGCTGACGGCTAAAAAGGCAAGGTTCGCCGTGATATGTGGAAGTGTCAGCAGCAGGAGGAGTGGCCCCGGCATATTATTAAAAAATGTCCAAATGCGGTTCCGTGTACCGTGATAGACGGCAAAATCCGAGGCGCGTCCCGAAATGGCAGAGCTGACATGATCAATAATCGTGTCCGCGCTTTGTACGCAGCGATATCCGGCCAGACGTATGCGGAACGCAAGATCGACATCTTCGTGATAGCAGAAAAAACTCTCATCAAATCCGCCAAGCGCTTGGAACACCGCGCGGTCATAAAAGGCACCCGCACCACAAGGCCCAAAGGTTTCGCGGTTTGTTATATCCGTTACTGGCTTTCCAAAGCCCGCCCGCCAAGCCACGCCAAATGCATGATATTCATCCCCTAACCCGTCAAATTTTTCGGGTTCCAATGCCAGATATTGCGTGCTGCCGACCATGGCGGTTTTGGACAAAAGGGTCCGCGCCTTCAGCCCGTTTTTCAACCAATCGGGTCTCGCAAAGGCGTCAGGATTTAACAGCGCAATCCAGTCAGCTTTGGCCCGTTCAACGGCGCGATTATTTGCGACGGCGAAGCCTAAATTCTCTCCTGCCTCTATAATCGTGAAGCGGTCATCCAACTCCGGCAAGGTCGCAAGAGAACCGTCCGTGCTGCCATTATCGACTACAATACATTCGAAGCTTGTCAGCGTTTGCGACAACAGGCTTTCCACGCAAGGGCGCAGATATTCACCGGCATTGTAATTCACAATGATAACGGAGATTTCGGGCGTTTGATCGGTCGGCATCACCTTATGTCTCTATCAGACTCAGCGCATAGCGATAGCATTTCTTGATGAGAGGGCTACCTGATTGACCTCGCTCAGCTGGGGTGGTGTATGGATTATATGTTGGCTTTGCTTCGTCATTTGATGATTTCCTTCGTATTGGTATCAGCGGCCTGTGCGCCCGAGCAGACATCCGCGCCTGAAATAGAAACAACCGAAATTGTGCCGCCTATCGAAAAGACGGATTTATTTCTGACTCGTGTTTCATTGGAGCGGCAAAACCAAATAGGGTTTAAGCCTCGCAAAAATCTAGAGGCTTACCCTTTAGACTTTCCGATTGATTGGGCGGATGATCCCTTCACAGACGGGAATTGGCGGTTTCAACTCAACGCTTGGCGCATGCTGGATGCCTATATGGGGGCTTGGTTTGAAACGGATGATGCCGCCCATTTGGAAAACGCGATGGTGTTTGTGCGGGATTGGTATGCGTTTCATATTCAGGACCGTAAGCGCAATGAATATGCGTGGTATGACATGTCGACCGGATTGCGGGGGCAGCATATCGCCTTGCTTGAAAATGCGCGTCAGCGCGGAGAATTGGAGCTAAGTCCGGAAGATACCGAAATGCTTGCCGATCTGGCGCGCCTGCATATTCGTCAAACCCGCCGTGACGGCATAACGGCCAGTAATCATGGTCTGTTTCAATTGGCAGGTGTCAGCTTACTTTGCCGCAGTTTTTCCGAAGATCGTGCCTGCCGCACAATGGATAATTATATTCGCCGGGAATTTTCTATCCTGATGCAAGGGCAATTTACGGAAGAGGGCGTGCATAAAGAACATTCACCGGATTATCATATGTTCATGATGCGCGCGATTGAACGTATGGGCGCGCTGAAGCCCTATTTTGCAGATGTCGATATGGAGGCTGTCGCGTCAGTGGCCCCGTGGCTTGTCTTTCCCAATGGTCAAAATGCACGCATTGGCGATAGTGAAAAAGCCGGAAAGCCTCTGGCTAGCGACCCGGAACCGAGCTGCCTCTCCGGCGCTCAATGTTTCGCCGTCGGGGATTTCACGAAATCCGGTTACGCCATTATCCGCGACCTTCCATCAGATAATCCCGACTCCATGCTCTTCGTGACGGGCATGGCGCATAGTGGTGTGCATCGTCATGCCGATGCTCTCAGCTTTGAGTTGTTTGAGGCCGGTCGGTTTGTTTTTATTGATGGCGGAAAATATGGCTATGACGACACAGCTAACCGCCGATATGTTTTGATGTCAGATGCGCATAATACCATCAGCTTGGCGGGAGACCCGATTGAGCCGCGATTTTACCCGGAGCCAGGAAGTTATTTGAACCCCATAGAGACGACCTCAGATCACTTCAAAATTTCCGGTCGGGTTGATGTTGAAGATCGGTTCTCATTGTCTCGCACATTGAAATATATCCCCGGGGAAAGCCTGCGTATTGAAGATAAGCTCAGTTCGGAAAAACGCCGATCTTATGTCAGCCAGCTTCTGCTGGCACCGGACCTTGAGCCTCAAGCCATTTCGGGCGGGTTTCGCTTGGAGCTTGGGACGCAGATTTTGACAGCTCGCCTTGAGGCCGAGGGGTGCAATATCAAAATTATTCGCGGGCAAACGTCCCCTTATCTCGGTTGGCATAGCCCGTCCTATCAAATCATGGAGCCGACCTCGGCGGTTCGTGCAAGCTGTCAGGGACAAAATCGCGAGATTATCTGGGATATAAAGCTGACGCCAAAATCATAAGCAGAGGCGTCATATAAAAAAAACGTTATATCGCGTTGACGAGGGTGGGGCGAGGGCGTATTGGCCCGTTAAATTGCGGGCAGTCCAACTGCCGACCGACCAAGAGGCCTATCATGAGCGCACAAGATTATATCGTCAAAGACATTTCCCTCGCCGAGTTTGGGCGCAAGGAATTGGATATCGCCGAAACTGAAATGCCGGGCTTAATGTCCCTGCGTGAAGAGTTTGGCGAGAGCAAACCTCTCAAAGGCGCACGGATCGTTGGGTCCTTACATATGACAATTCAAACGGCTGTTTTGATTGAGACATTGACGGCGCTTGGTGCTGATGTGCGCTGGGCCTCTTGCAATATTTTCTCGACGCAAGATCATGCTGCAGCGGCTATTGCTGCGGGCGGAACACCTGTCTTCGCGATTAAAGGGCAATCTCTAGAGGAGCATTGGGACTATCTCGATAAATCTTTCCTCTTTCCTGAAGGCGCGAATATCATTCTTGATGATGGAGGCGATGCCACGCTTTACGTCTTGCTGGGCGCACGTGTTGAAGCGGGTGAGGCCCATCTTATCGAAGGCGAGCCGACATCTGAGGAAGAGGCAGCGATTTTTGCACAAATCAAAAAGCGCATGGCGGCCTCTCCGGGTTGGTTCACAAAGACAAAAAATGACATTGTTGGTGTTTCAGAAGAAACGACAACGGGTGTACACCGCTTATATCAACTCGTTGAAGAAGGGCGCCTGCCTTTCCCGGCGATTAATGTGAACGACTCTGTCACCAAGTCGAAATTCGACAATAAATATGGCTGTAAGGAATCTCTGGTCGATGGCATTCGCCGCGCAACAGATACAATGATGGCCGGTAAGACGGCTGTCGTTTTGGGGTATGGTGATGTGGGTAAAGGCTCTGCGGCCTCTCTGCGCGGTGCCGGTGCACGCGTGAAAGTCACGGAAGTCGATCCGATCTGTGCGCTGCAAGCTGCTATGGATGGTTTCGAGGTCACAACTTTGGAAGACACAGTTGCGGACGCGGATATCTTTGTCACAACAACAGGCAATAAGGACGTCATCCGCATCGAGCATATGCGCGAAATGAAGGATATGGCGATTGTTGGAAATATCGGTCATTTCGACAATGAAATTCAGGTCGCGGCCCTACAAAATCACAAATGGACCAATATCAAAGACCAAGTTGATATGATCACATTCCCCTCCGGCAACCGCATGATTTTATTGTCGCAAGGTCGCTTGCTCAATCTCGGCAATGCGACGGGCCATCCGTCATTCGTGATGTCGGCCAGTTTCACAAATCAGGTCCTGGCGCAAATTGAGCTGTGGGAAGACAGCAAAGCGTCTC
>CAYZGF010000009.1:8898-24644 GCA_964477595.1 uncultured Algimonas sp. | reverse complement strand
CGGCTAGACTTGGTCCCCCGGGCCAAGTCTTTTTACGCCGCGTGAAAATTAGTGCCTAAAATGCCGCATTCCTGTAAACACCATGGCGAGGCCCTGCTCATCCGCTGCCGCGATTACCTCATCGTCGCGAATGCTTCCGCCGGGTTGGATGACGCATGTTGCGCCCGCAGATGCGGCGGCGAGCATGCCGTCGGCGAAGGGGAAGAAGGCGTCTGAGGCGCAGGCGCAGCCTTGCGTTTTCGGGGCGTCCCATCCGGCGGCCGCTTGGGCGTCTTCGGCTTTGCGGGCGGCGATACGGGCGCTGTCAATCCGGCTCATCTGGCCAGCGCCAATGCCTGCGGTTGCGCCGTCTTTGACATAGATAATCGCATTGGATTTGACGTGTTTGGCGACTTTCCACGCCATGCGAAGGTCTGCCATCTCAGAATCTGTCGGCGCGCGTTTTGTGACGACTTTGAGGTCTTCATCCGCGACCGAGCCATTATCGCGGTTTTGCACGAGAATGCCGCCCGCGACATTGCGTTGCGTCATGGACGGCGCGTCGGGGTCAGGCAGATCACCGACAATGAGGAGCCGCAAATTTTTCTTTTTCGCAAAGAGCGCAATGGCATCTTCATCCGCAGAAGGTGCAATCACGACTTCGGTGAAGACTTTTAAAATCGCCGTCGCGGTCTCTTTGTCCAACCGTCCGTTCAGGGCAACAATGCCGCCAAAGGCCGAAACAGGGTCACAGGCCAGCGCATTTTTATAGGCCTCTAGAAATGTGTCAGCCACGGCCACGCCGCAAGGATTGGCATGTTTGATAATCGCGACGGCAGGTTTTGCGCCTTCGCAATTTCGGCCAAATTCCGCGACGAGTTCATAGGCGGCATCCGTGTCATTGATGTTGTTATATGAGAGCGCTTTGCCTTGCAGTTGCTTGGTGGTCGAGACCCCGGGGCGGTTGGAACCGTCGGAATAAAAAGCCGCAGTTTGATGCGGGTTTTCGCCGTAGCGAAGTTCTTGTTTCAACGACCCGCCTTGGGCGCGGTAGGCGGGAGTGTCGCTGACAATATTTGCGAAATAATTGGCGATGGCCGCGTCATAGGCGGCAGAGCGGGCATAGGTTTTCGCCGCGAGTTTTTGGCGCAAGAGGCCGGAGGTTTGTCCGTCATTCGCGTCCATATCGGCCAGCACGGCGTCCACATCTTCCGCATCTGTACAGACCGCGACATGCGCGTGATTTTTCGCCGCCGCGCGGATCATGGCCGGGCCGCCAATGTCGATATTTTCGACGCACATTTCATAGCTGCCACCGCCTGCAACGGCTTGTTCAAAGGGATAGAGATTGACGATCAGCAGATCGATAGACAGGATGCCGTGATCATGCATGGCGTCTTTGTGAGAGGCCAGATCGCGGTCACCGAGCAGGCCGCCATGAACCATGGGGTGCAGTGTCTTCACACGGCCATCCATCATTTCCGGAAATTTCGTCAGCTCAGAGACGTCTTTGACGGGGATGCCGGCTGCCGCAATTGCGCGGTGCGTTCCGCCTGTGGAGACCAGTTTGACGCCGCGCTCATGCAGGGCTTTGGCTTGATCGATCAGGCGGGATTTATCTGAGACTGACAGTAAGGCCCGTTTGACAGGGGCAAGACGGGCCGGATCGAATGCGGGAAGATCAGGATTAGGTGCGGGCATGACAAAGGTCCCTTAGGAGGCGTGGAATTTAACCTGCGCCTATCATGGCGGGCGAGACGTTTCCACCACCGCGGAAACATACCCACAGGCCTATTTTAAGCCTTGTCCTAGCCGTCGGTTCCGGTGCCGTCATCCACATCATTAGCGACATTATCCGCATCTGCGATATTCGGCACAATCGCCAGCTCGGGCTCATCCAAGACATTGGCCGGATCATAACCCGGCACCAGCTGTGCAATGGATTTGCGGACGGCGGCGCGGTCCCGCGTATTAAGAGCGCGGATGAGTTTTTTGGTGCGGTTTAGAACGGAGGCAGGGTCCAAAACGGCACGGTTATAAAGCTGGATGCCTTCAACGCTTGTGGGAACCAAATCCTCATCTTCATAGGCGAGAACTTCAGTCAGTTTTTCACCCGGACGCAATCCCGTATAACGGACCTCGATATCCACATCCGGAACTTTTCCGCGCAGGCGGATCAACTGTCGGGCAAGACGCCCAATATTGACCGGTTCGCCCATCTCCAGAACATAAATACAGGCAGAGGCGTCATGGCCCGCCTCGCAAGCTTTGCGACGCTCAGAGCCTAATGCGGCCGATTGCAGGACGAGCGCAGCGGCTTCTTCCAGCATCATGAAATAGCGGTCCACTTCACGGTGGGTCACGGTCACGGGACCGCCCATCGCAATTTGCTCTTCGAACAGGTTCACGACCGATCCGTTAGAGGCCAGCACATTGCCGAAGCGCACACATGACGCTTGCAGGCCCGGGGTCGCAGCCTGGCGGGCCAAGGTCATCATTTCGACAATCCGCTTTGACGCGCCCATCATATTGACGGGGGAGACGGCTTTATCCGTGGAGATCAGAATGAAGTGCTCAACCCCGTAAGCTTCGCACATATCCAGCACATTGGACGTGCCCATGACATTGGTCCGCAAAACTTCCAGCGGGTTTTTCTGTCCCAGCGGCACATGCTTTAGGGCTGCCGCATGGAGGACAATTTCAGGGCGTTCGACCGCGAAAATTTCGCGCATGCGCGGGGCGTTACGAATATCGCCAATAAAGGTTTTCCAACATCTGGATCCGTCATATTTTTGAAAGGGCGCAAGTGTCTTTTCCAAATTATATAAATGGAATTCCGAATGATCGACGAGGATCAGCTTGGCCGGATCTAATTGCGCAATTTGTTTCGAAAGTTCCGAGCCGATTGAGCCCCCTGCACCGGTGACCAGAACGCGACGCCCTGCAAACATCTCTTTCACAGGTGCCAAGTCCAGCACACGCATGTCGCGGCCAATCAGGTCTGACGCTTCAAAAGCGGAGAGACCTTGATTTGGGTCTGTTGAGCGTCTGGAGAGAGGCGCGCCGAGCTCGGCCGCAATTTTCACGAGCTTTGCCGTCACGCGACGATCCGGTGTCGGGTCCACCGCAATAATCTGCAGCGGCTTGTCCTGCCGCCCCGTCGTTTTCAAATAGATTTCGCGCAGATTGTCAGGCCCACCCAACACCGGAACGGACCGGATGGTCCGCCCTTCATAGAGGCCGGAGGTTTCGATCAATCCAACCGGGTTAAACCCCATATGTTGATGCTTGCTGGCACCGCCTTTGCGGGCGCGGTCCATGAGATAATTATAAAGATGCGGCGCAGGTCCGACCAACAAGGCATCCTGCCCATAGGTTGAGCGCGCGCGGAACAAAGCCCGGAAATCGCCATTTTGCAAAAGCATGGCGACCAAACGCGACACGACAATCAGCCCGAAGAAAAGGGCCGCAAAAAGAGGCGGGGCCGAACGCGGGAAATGCGCGCCACGATCAAAGAAGAAATAAAGGATCAAGGGTACGGTCAGAGCGACAATGCCGATGCCGACAAAGATTTTTTTGAAATCATCCAGCGTCGTAAATCGCCAAATCGCACGGTCCTGCCGCAGCAAAACCCATGTAATCAATGTCGCCGCCGCCGCAATATAGGCGGCCTTGTGATCAATATTGGCGAGGATCGGTTCATTCGTGAAATCATATCGCCAGCGAATGACCATCATCATGGAGGCCAGCGCAAAAAAAACATCCATGCCAATGAGGCGGAAACTTCTTCGCATCTTAAAATTTGATCGGTTTGTTCCGCTCATCACACGGACTCTATATCAGATTGCGTGGGCCGCAGGCGAGTCTTATCCTCGGCGGGCTTTAATTTGCGGAATGACCAGCGCACGCGATTAGAGCGGCTTTCCCCGTCACTGTCACAAAACGCCTGCCCGTAAATCACCAATTGTTGGGTTTTCACAGGCGTAAACCCCGTGGCCAAATAAACAGAATCTTCCAATGCGACCTGACCGCCATCCGTGCGGAAGCGCCATCCGGCTTTGCCGTCTACAACCAAAAGCGCAGAGGATTTATCTTGCGACAGGCTGACCCTGACCTTGGGATGCACGTGGAACCGAATGGCAAAAGGGACTTGGTCCCGGCGAATGGGGACAGAGCCCATGGGCGCAAACAAACTATCCTCACCGCGAATATCATGACCGTCGCGCGGCATGAAAAGGCGTCGCCGATGGGACAATCCGTAATCGCCGAGATAACCCTCATGATGGGCTTCCAGCCAAATTCCGCTATCCTGTTCTTTGCGCGTGGCTTTAACGGGGCCTGCGACACGGTCTACGCCGTCACCCACTGCGCGACGTTTCCAGTCGCTCTTTAAAAGAGAGCCGGGGGAGCGGCTATCCAAAATCAGAGTCGAATGCGCCGCGGCAGCGCGAATGGGGCGGGCCCAGTTTTCCGGCTGTTCGGAATTAAATCCGCATCCGGTGATCATCGGACCTTCTTCCGTCGAGAGGTCCAGAGCCAAAGGGGCCATATGTGTGCGCGTATCAAAGGGACGTGGCGGGGCTTCGCCCGTATCGATTAAGGCCACGGTCTCATTGGCTTCCAAACGCTGAAATCCAATATGCGGTCCATATCCAAAGGCTTTGGGTTCACCCGGAGCGGCGCGTAAAAGCTCTGCGATGTCGGCACTCTCGACCTCTCGCCCACCATGAAACGGCGCCAGCTCTCCGCCTGAACGGCGGAAGAAAGCCACCATCGGAGCCAATCGGTCAATCGCACGGGACAATTCACGGGACCCTTCAAGACCCCGGTCCGCCAAAAGCGTGTCCAAAGTGAGGAGTTGGCGCAACGCTTCGGCGCTTGTTTCGGGTGAACGGCTGATATGTCCGCCATCCGGTAAAATTTGTACGGGAAGTTCCGCATCCAAGAGATCCAGCCCGCGTTCCAAAAATTGGGACTTGCTGTCCGTCATGCGCGCGCCGCCCAACGCCAATGCACAGCCTGCCGTGATACGCGGCAAGCCGGGCGGCAACGCCTTCAGCGAGCCGCGCAAAACTGTCAGTTGGCGCAAAACGCTAGCACGGCGGCGGTCCAAAACGCGATTACTGCCCCCCAGATCCATATCCGAGTCTTCCAAGCCCGAGGCTGAGAGCGCGGGGGACCAAAGCGCCAGCCAATTAAATAAACGCCGGGACAGACGGGAGGGTTCTGAAACAAACTCATTGCCTTTACCGTAGGTCTCGATCCAGCCATCAATATAGGCGCGGGCCTTTGCGTGATGTTCCTCGCTGTCAACGGCGAGCAGGTCATGCAACCAATCAAATTCGTGCAGCCAGCCTGCAAAGCGGCGGGACGGCGCAGCCGTTGTCCACGGACCGACATCCAGTAATTGCCCGGCAAAATGGAACCGTCCGGCAAATAAATCCTCGGCCCGCTCCGCATCCCCTAATGTGAGGGCAGGTTTAGCCGGATGAAAAGGCCCCGGTGTCCGGCTGGGCAATTTGGCCCGCGGTCGGGCCGGTAAAAAAGCGCGCAGACGCTGACCCGCCGCCGTCAGGGCCGTGGGTAAAGTCGCAATACGGGATTGCGAAGAGGGGTGGCTGGATTTAGCCATAGGCTCGCTTAGGCGGCCTTCGCCGCGGACTGGCCACGCAAGGCAGCAATATTTTCTGCGTAAGTGCCGGCCCCTTTAAACACGGCGGAGCCTGCCACGAGCGAGGTTGCGCCCGCCGCGATACAGTCCTTTGCCGTGACAGGATTTACGCCGCCGTCAACCTGGAGCAGGATATCTTGCCCCCCGGCTGCAACATGCGCATCAATCTTCGCCCGTACGGCCGCGATTTTTTCAAGCTGACTTGAAATAAAGGACTGCCCACCAAAACCCGGATTCACACTCATAATCATAATTTGATCGCAGAGATCGATAACGGGGTCGACCTGCTCGACAGGGGCGCCGGGATTCAGGACGATTCCCGCCTTTACCCCTGCGGCGCGAATGGATTGTAATGTCCGGTGCAGATGCGGTCCGGCATCGGGATGAACCGTAATATAATCGGCACCCGCCTCAATAAACATCGGGACCAGAATTTCGGTCGGCGAAATCATCAGATGCACATCAAAGGGTTTATCCGAATGGGGACGCAGAGCTTTCACGACATTCGGGCCGATTGTCAGGTTCGGCACATAATGCCCATCCATGACATCAATATGGATCATATCCGCACCTGCGGCATCAATATCGCGAACCGCCTGACCCAAAGCCGCAAAATCGGCAGAAAGAATTGACGGGGAAATTAGGATTTTATCTGTCATGATAACTACTTAGCGGGTGAAAAGCGGACTCGCAAGACAAGGAAACGGCTGCAAAGATCACATCAAATGCGCATAAAAAAACCTGCCTCCGCGCGGGAAGCAGGTTGAATTTCATCAGGTCCTTAAACCCTATTTACGGATCGGCAGATAGTCAGACGCTGTGTAAGTGCCACTGGAGCCATATCCATATGTCGAAGAGGAGCTGGTTGACGCATCACCCGTGTAAAGTTCTACAGAAGACCCTGCATAAGAGGCTGAGCCGCCCTGCATACATGTGCCGTCAGGTTGTGCCGTTGTGCCGGCCGGGCAATTTACAGGCTCCATAGACATGGTTGGTGCCGGAGCCGTGTAGGTCGTGCTGGACGAATAGGATGAACCTGTTTGCATACATGTGCCGTCAGATTGAGCCGTTGTTCCCGCAGGACAGTTTATAGGCTCCATAGACATGGTTGGTGCCGGAGCCGTGTAAGTCGTACCGGATGAATATGTAGAGCCGGTTTGCATACAAGTGCCATCAGACTGAGCTGTTGTACCTGCCGGGCAGTTCACAGGGGCCATTTGTACGGATTGCGTATAAGTCGGTGCCGGCTGCGAATAGACAACAGAGGGCTGCGGTGCGCAGGTTCCTGCCTGAACACAGTCAATATAGACGGGTGCAGGATTATATGTCGGTGTTGCCGCGACAGGTGCGCCGTAGCGTGTATTGGCTGGCGGTGTCGCAACAGGCGCAGCAGGTACACAGGCCTGACCACAATTGCGGCCGCTTTCATACTCATAAACATTACCGTAACGGCTCTGTGCATTTGCAGTCAGCGTAAGACCGGCCACACCCACAGTGGCAATCAATCCCGCCCGGAATAATTTTGTCGTGCTCATCTGAGCCTCCCATTTTGATACATCTGACGCCTGGTCGTGCAAAGCTTGGACCACATTCAGGTTAACGTGCGATTACCGCATTAACTATAAATCAGGGATGAACCCGATGTGGACGTCAAGTTTCGCGCCGAAAAGCCGCGATAAAGAAGCCGTCCAACCCACCCGATTTGGGCATGTCACACGGCAATGTCCGCACCACGCCGCCTTCGAAACGCTCAGCAGGCAGGTCCAGACCGGGTAAAGCTGGAATCGGAATAAGGCGGAAATCAGGCGAATTTTGTAAAAATTTAACCACGCGCGGCATCCCCTCATCCGGTTGAAGAGAGCAAACGGCATAAACCAACACCCCGCCCGGGGCCGTGAGAGAGGCCGCTTTGGGTAAAAGCTTATCCTGTAAACGGACCAAATCAGCGACAGATTTGGGACTGCGATTGTGCAAAACGTCGGGATGACGGCGAAATGTCCCAGTCGCAGAACAGGGGGCATCCAGTAAGACAGCGGGGAATTGTTCCGCTTCAAATTCCAGCGCGTCTTTCTGCACAACAGTCGCAGACAGTTTTGTCCGGGCGAGGTTTTCTTCCAAGCGTTTCAATCGGCCACCGGATTTGTCAACGGCGGTAACATCCATGCCCGCACTGGCGAGTTGCAGTGTTTTTCCGCCCGGCGCCGCGCACATATCCAGCGCGCGGACACCTTTGACGTCTTCAAATTGGCTCATCAGGATTTGTGCGGGCTGGGCCGCCGCGAGGTCTTGCGCCCACCACGTGCCGTCTTCGAACCCCGGCAGGGCGGTGACATCACCAATCGATTTCAACCGCACAGTTTGCCGCCCGACAGGCGTGCCGCCTGTTGCCTCCGCCAAATCTTCGCGCTTATCCGCCACGGATAAATCAAGGCCGGGATCTTTGATGAGCTGGACCGCGATTTTCGTCATCGGGATTTTACCATAGCTGCGTTCCCACTCGCCGCGGATCCAACCGGGAATATTCGCTTTGGGCGGCGTCGCCGCGGCAATTTTCTTGCCCTCTTCCACAACGCGGCGGAGAACCGCATTGGCGAAATTGGCAAAGCCTTGTGTGGTCTTTCGGGATTTTAGAACCTCAACCGTTTCCCCGACTGCCGCGTGAGGCGGCACATCCATAAAGACAATTTGCGCCACAGCCGTTTGCAAGACAGCTTGAACGGAGGCGGTGGGCTTTTTTCGGACAAAAGGTTTCAGCACGGCTTTGATCTGTCCGGAGCGGCGAAACACGGTTGCCGCAATGGCGCGGGCAAAAGCGCGGTCACGCGGGTCCAGCGCGGCATAATCCTCAGTCTCGGCCAGCGCCAGCTCCAGCGCTTTGCCATTGGCGCTCACATCCATGACGGCCAGCGCCGCACAGCGGCGGGCCTTGACCGAATCCGGTAATTTGGAATCGCGTTGTTTCGGTCCGGGTTGTCGGGAGATATGTTCAGCGTCGCTCATGCGCGGCGCATAGGGGAAGTGAGAAAGAAAGGCGAGAGGGTTTGGCGGTCACTCGATAATGAGCCTGTAGTTCTCAACCCAGAAACGCGTATACGAGTAGGCAACGGAGTTATAGGCAAGTCTGATTATGAAAATTAAGAACATGTCCGAGTTGTTCTCGTTGAAGGGCCTATGCCTGTCAGCGCTGCTGTTCGGTTTTAATTTTCTTGTTGGCTATTTAGCTGGATTTGCACTTGAGCAGTATTATGGCTTCAGAGGTAAAAATCTTACCTTTCTGGGCCAGCCGCCCAAAACAACTTTGGGATTAACAGCTGCGTTTGGGTCTCTCATATATTTTATTTGGTTGGTTTATCAGAACTCTAAAAAACCGAAAACTGACGACTAGATAAATCGCGCTCAAACTGAGCCAGTGGTTTTACAATATACTCAACTCCCTAACCATCATGGTAAACACCGCCCTAACTGCGGATTCACTGAATCTTATCGCTGGTGGTGTATCAGTTTTGGCATCGAGCGGCAATTTGCGCGTTTGACGGGAGCGGGGCGCGGACCCATATGCTGTACGGTATGACCGACACAGTAGATGACACATCCGAACCCCCGAAAAAAGTTCTGAGCCCTGCGGCTAAGCGGGCTTTGGCTGAAGCAGAAGAACGGCGCAAAGCCCGTGACGCTGCGGATACCTCCCTCGAACCGGAAAAAGGCGGCCCGAAAGGTGTCGAACCCACACGCTATGGCGATTGGGAACGCGGCGGGATTGCTTACGACTTCTAAGTAAGCCCACCCACTTCGCACCGACCAAGAATTTTTGACCGGTGCGGACACATGTCCCACCAATGTGACGTGGGAGTGGCACATGCCGACCAAATTGATTTCAAAAGCCCTGTTGGGCGCTTTGTCTGCAGCTGTCATGGCTGCGCCGGCTTTTGCAGGCGGGAATTGTAATAGCGGGTCTTGCGATACGGGCGTTCAAGTCATGCCTGGCTTTGCACCACAATTCGGTCCGATGACCGTTCAAAACAACAACCCAATGGGTCATTTGCGCTCTGTAAATTTCCAGCGTTCGCCTCATGTCTCTATCATGCGCGTTCACGCCATGGCGCCGACAGCAGGCCTGTCTGACGCACCTTCCGGATTTACGGGTGGATGTCACCCGACCAGCACAACCTATTGCCGTCAGGATGCGGGCCAGCCTGTCCATGTCGAGCTCAGCGCACCCGCGCCGGCACCCGCTCCTATCGTACAAGCCCCCGCAGCGCCGCGCGTCGTTCGCATTGGCGGTGGATATGATCCCTCTAAATTTGCGCCGCGTACTTATGGTGATGCGAGCTTTGTTCCCGGCATTGCGTATCTGCCGACATCCAAAGTCGTTCGCGATCCGGCAGCGGCCCAGCAAGTCTTGGATAGTGGTCAGGTCCGTCCGCAAGATGTCGTTATTCCCGGAACGGGCACGGCCCCGCATATGGGGATGGTTCAAGCCCAGCCTGCTTATGGCGGTGTGAACTTGCCGGGTACATTCCAGCCGCAAGCTGTCTATGGCGGCGTGAATTTACCGGGAACATTCAACCCGCAGGTACAGCGCAGCGTAAATCTGCCGGGAACTTTCATCGGCGGCCAAGTTGCGCCCGCCCCGCAAATGGCACCACGCATGATGATGGCCCCGCCGCCTGCCCCTTATATGGGTCAGCCGGGCGCGCCTGTTCTACAACAGTCCGGTCCAATGGCCGGAAGCTATGGTTCTTCTGTGGCCGGTGACGGTACATATTGGGAGAAGGTTTCAGGCCCCACTTCCTTCGGAAACACAATGGCGACATCTGTCATTTGCAAACGGAAGTTACCGACACAGGTCGTAAATCCCGTCATTGGTGTCCCTGTTCCGGTTCCCGTCCCTGTGCAGCAAGGCTGTCAGCCAGTTGATCAAAATCTGGTCAGATATGAGGGCGGCCACCCGCATTCGGCCCATCATAAACATAAGCCAATGCCGCATGCACCGCATCCACATTCCGCGCATCACACAGCGCCGGGCCGTTGGATTCACTAACGATTTCTAAGCACATCGAATGATGTGGGACTAAGCCCTGTTTCTTTTGAAAGAGATGGGGCTTTTTTATTCCGCAAAGGCGTAGCTTTCGCCTCTTACGCGAATCGAGTCGTCACATTGGCACGCAAATTGCTAGACTAAATTAAATCGGCGCAAAATATGCGCCTTAAAACAATAGAGGTGGGTTATGGTGTCCCGTATTTTTAAAGGCGCAGCTACAATGGTTGCCACGCTTTCTCTCGCAGGGGCGGCATCTGCCAGCTGCGGGTCCGGTCTGTATTGCGGTCAATCAAATGCAATGCCGCAACCGCTCTCAACATGGACGGGTCAAGCAAGTTCGAATTATGGCGGCGTCAACTTGCCGGGTACATTCCAGCCGTCGCAATCTTATTCCACGATGAGTTCTTATCAGGCCGACAGCACATATGGCACGGGGTCCATTAGCGAGACTTATTCCGATACCAGCACATATGGATTTTATGGCTCGACGACGTCTGTCGCCGGACTCGGACATAATGAAAGCCTGCAAGCCACAACTTGCCCGGTCAATGTTCACGGCGTTGGCGAAGGTCGCGTCATTGGATGCTATAATGTTGTGAAGCCTGTCGCGCAGACATCTTATTACCGCATTGTCCGTCCGGTCATTTATGTCCGCTATCCGGTTCCGGTCGCGGTGCCTTACACATCGCCCTGTCACACAGTGACCCATTGGTCGCGTTATGGTGATTGGCACACAGGCGGCTATCGCCCGGGCTGTCGCTAAGCTTTATCAAGATTTGATTTTCAAAACCCGTTCTCTTCAGAGCGGGTTTTTTTATGACAGCTCACAGCAGGCCCAACCCCCAAAATTCGATTACCTCTGACGTAATTGTTTCGTGCTGCCTCGCCATTAAAGTTCAACGCAAAGAAGGACTTTAATATGACCCTATTCACCACAATGGCCCTACTGGCCCTCATTCCCGTTATTATCATTACTGTCGCGAGCCTCCGATCCGGAGGCGTGTTCCGCGATAAGGCTTGGCTCGTCGCGGCTATAGGCTGTGGTGCTTTCACACTTTGGTCTGTCGCCGCCATTTTAAAGGCAGGTCCTCTCGGATTTTGGCCCGTTCACACGCAGAGCTTTTGGGGAAATCAGGTTTGGTTTGACCTGCTTATGGCGCTGACAATGGCGTGGGTTCTTATCCTTCCCCGCGCAAAGGCGGCCAGGATGAGATCACCGCTCTGGTTGATCTTTATCCTTTGCTCCGGCTCGATTGGTTTCTCGGCTATGCTGGCCCGCCTCCTCTATCTGGAAAGACAGGCGGCTTAGATACCGCGCATCTCCGCCGCAATGTCGAGAGCGGCTTTGCGAGGATCAGACGCCTGCGTAATGGGTCGGCCAATCACGAGATGTGTCGCGCCTGACATCAGCGCGCTTGACGGTGTCGCAATCCGTTTTTGATCTCCCGCATCCGCACCTTTGGGGCGCACGCCCGGTGTCACGACTAAAAAACTATCCGGAACAACGGCGCGGATAGCGGCGGCCTCTAAGGGCGAAGAGACCACACCATCAATCCCGGCATCAAGCGCCTGTTGCACCCGCCGCATGACCAAGCTTTCCGCATTATCATTATAGCCGATGTCGTTGAGCGCTTGTTGATCCAGAGAGGTCAGCACGGTCACGCCAAGTATTTTCAGGGAGGACTCCCCTCTCCCTTTGACAGCTGAACGCATCACATCGGGCCGCGCATGGACCGTCAAAAGATCCGCATTCAAACCCGCAATTGACCGCGTTGCTTTTTCAACCGTGGCTCCAATGTCGTGAAATTTAAAATCATAGAACACGTTCTTGCCTAAGGCTTTCAAGCGTTGGCCAAACTCGACCCCGCCAATCGGCAGAAGCTGTAAGCCGATTTTATAGCTGTCCACGGCATCGCCAAGCCTTTCGACCATGGCTTCGGCTTCCGCGACACTGGGAAGATCCAGTGCAACAAAACATCTCGGATCACTCACTTTGTTTTCCTTTGGAGACATTAATCCGTCTTTCTATATCGGCCGGAGCCGGAGTTCATAACTTTGCGGCCCAGCCACGGTGCCCACCGATTAAGCCGCGCGAGTAAGCGGTTGACCCGTCCCGAAATAAACACGGCTTTATTGACCTCTAAAGCGTCCGCCGCGAGTTTCGCACACATATCTGCCTTCATGACCATAAAGCCGGGTAGGCTGTTAATCCCCTCGCGTGTTCCGTTCACATCATGAAATTCTGTCAGGACAAATCCCGGGCATAGGGCGGAAACATGCACGCCTGTCTCTTCCATCTCAGCATTTAAGCTTTCCGAGAATTTGATGAGATAGGCTTTCACAGCCGCGTAAAGTGTATGACCCTTAGAGCCGGGCATATGACCGGCCAGACTGGCCACTTGCATGACGCGACCAAATCCACGATCGACCATGGCGGGCAGTAGCGCCCGTGTCAGCTCAACCGGAACCACGCTCATTAAGTGATTGAAACGCCGATGATCGTCCCAGTCACTGGCGAGGAATGTTCCCGGGTGGCCATAACCCGCATTATTGATAACCCCGTCGATCTGCATCTCACCAAGGTCTGTCATCAAATCCGGAACCGCTGTCTCTGAAAATAAATCCGCCGCAATGACGCGCGCTTGGGTACCGTGGGCCGCGTTCAGCTCCGCCGCCAAAGCCGTCAGGCGGTCTTCCCGCCTCGCCAACAGGACGAGATCCCATCCACGTTCCGCATATTCCCGCGCCAGAGCCGCGCCGAGGCCCGCAGAGGCCCCCGTGATTAACATGGTTCGTTTCAAAACGCTCTCCTAACCAAATTCTAAGTTGACCTAGACCAGCGCGGCAGGTTCTAAAAGCCTCATGATGAAAACTCTTTCTTTTGCGGCTGCCTTTTTACTCACGGCTTTAATGACAACCGCATGCGCGACCGCATCGCCGGAAGATTATATGGGCGCGGAATGTAAGGATTTACGCGCCTTGGTCGAGGCTCAGGATTACTCAGCCTCCGTGCGCGGGGTCGAGCTTGAGACCGATCGGAATATGGAAGAAATTCGCCAAACCTCCGGATCACCTTGGGCGGGTCGGACGCGTACATCGGATGAACGCAAATTGCGCGATGAGCGCCAAGCCATTCGAGAAGCCTATCGCCGTAAGGGTTGCAAAAGCTAAGCCTATGGCTTTATGCCGGACTTATGTCCGGACTTATTATCACACTTGTTATCCTCGCCCTTCTGATCGTCGTGGTGGTTTTGATTTACAACATGCTCGTGCAGAAACGGGCCTTAGTCCAAAACGGGTGGTCGGATATTGAGGTTCAGCTCAAGCGTCGCGCCGATCTCATTCCGCGATTGGTCGATGTCGTTAAAGCCTATTCCAAACATGAAAAAGATGTATTTCGCGAGGTTGTCGAGGCCCGAAATGCGGCGCTAAGCGCGGGTAGTAATGTGGGGCAACGCGGGGCGGCCGAATATAAGGTCGGAGCGCAAACGCCAAAACTGCTTGCCTTGAAAGAAGAGTATCCGGAACTCAAATCCAATCAAAACTTTCTCGATTTACAAAATGAGCTGAGCGAGACTGAAGATAAAATCGAAATGGCCCGACGATTTTATAATGGCGCCGTGCGGGAAATGAATATTAAGGTCAAAAGCATTCCGTCCAATTTGGTAGCCGGACCTTTTGGATTTCACCCTCAGCCCTTTTTCGAAATTGAACCTGCAGATTATGCAGCGCCCAATGTGAGTTTTGACGAATGAGACGCGGGAGTTTTTTCGGAATTGCCCTGGCAATTTGTCTGTGGGTTTTGGGGTCCACTGCATCGGCGCAAAATATAACGGAAGAATATATCGCGCGGGCGGATATTACCGTTCGCTTTGACAAAGACGGAAGTCTGAAAATCCGGGAGGAGCTGGATTATGTCAAACCTCGTGGCATCACAAAACGCGGCATATTTAGAGAACTGCCGACCAAAGTCCGTGAGGGCGCGATCACCTATCGCAAAGATTACAGGCTGACACTCGCAACACGCAACGGCCAGCCTGAATCCGTCACACCCATGAGCGAGAGCGGAACTCTCATTTGGCGATTAGGGCGCGCAGATGTGTTTTTGCCGGAAGGTGTCCAGCGTTACGTGTTGGAATATGAATCTGATGATTGGATTTACCGATATGATGATCTGGATGAGATAAGATGGAATGTGTGGGGTGAATATTCGACCATGCCGGTCAAGTCCCTGCGCGGGCGTATCATTTTGCCTGACGGCGCAAATGCCAAACAGATTGCGGCCTATAGCGGACGGTTCGGACGGACGGATAATGATATCACCGTCATACCCAATGGTAATATTATCGAATTTTCTGCAAATAATCCGCTGTCTTCACGCGAGGCCGTGACCCTTTCCGTTGGTGTTGAAAAAGGTGTCTTTGACCCGCTTAGCCCGGCGGAACTGCGCGCACGGTGGTGGAGGGCAAATGGAGCCTTATTGGGCCTTGGATTTATAAGTCCCGCAATTTTAGCCTTTTACTTTCGGAATTGGTCGAGAGTGGGACGCGACCCGGTCAAACCACCGGTTTTCCCACGCTATGAAGCCCCGAAAAATTATTCGGCTGCAGCTGCGCACCGTATTTTGAACAAAAGTATCAAAGGGGATACTCCGCTGATCTCAACGCTCCTCAGTCTGGCGATAAAAAGGCGCATTGAGATTGACGTCACGAAGAAACAAACCACGCTGAGGCCCTTGCCAAGCTCTTCTCATAAAAATGTCAAACTCAATCCGGAGGAACGCATTCTCTTTGACAAACTTTTCAAGAACAAGAGAACGAGCTCTGTTGTTTTGCGTAAGAAAAGGCCAAATAGTCGCTTTCACACGGCCAGTTTATTTTTCGAAAGTCAGCTGAATAAGTTTTATTCCAGAGACTATTATAAGGTGAATGGCAAATATATCTTCTTTGGTCTCGTTTTGAGCATTGTCGGTTTGATCGCTGTTATAAGTTCATTCCATACGCCCTCTTCTCTCTTATTTTGGGGGCTGATTGGAGGACTGGTTTTGATTAATTT
>CAYZGF010000009.1:0-8798 GCA_964477595.1 uncultured Algimonas sp. | reverse complement strand
GAAAATTATAATCCTGAATATTACTCCAGCTACCGCAGCGGCGGATTTGGCGGGGGCGGCGTGCGGGATATTCAGCGAGATATGATGAAGTCTCTCTCCTCGGGCGTGGCGTCAGCCCGGCCCGTGCAAACCAGTAGCGGGGGAGGCTCGTCCAGCGGTAGCAGTTTTTCGGGTGGCGGCGGGTTTTCCGGCGGCGGAGGTGGAGGCGGCGGAGGCGGTAGCTGGTAAGCTGCCCCCCTTTCGAACCTTACCCTTTACTGGCTCAAAATACGTGCGCCTTCGGCTTGGTGTAGATAACGAATCGCCCGCAATAACTCTTCTTGCTTTACAGGTTTCGTCAGGAACAAATCTGCCCCTGCTTCCATACAGGCAGCGTTTGTGCTGGCCGCATTATCCGCCGTCAACGCAATAACCGGAATATTCGCATGCGTTTTTCCGGAACTGCGCATTCTTCGCAATGTCTCCACTCCGTCAAGCGGCGTCATATGTATGTCCAGAACGACAAGGTCAAAAGGCTTGCGTTCTAACATAGCGAGGGCGGCAAATCCGTCTGCGGCTTCGCTGCAAGAATGACCTTGGCTTTCCAAGATAAGACGCAAAATATCTCGATTTGAATCCACATCATCCACGACAAGAATGCGTTGCCGCCCTTCCGCAGGTGTTGGCAGCTCGAGAGCTTCGACATCATGCAAGCTCGGGAAGCCTGAACGAGGTTGCATCAGATCAACGACCTCACGCGTTGGCGCATCAGGGCTGTCCAATACCGGAACGTCTAAGATAGGTTTTGTGTCGAAAACCGGCTCTTCCGTTTCAACGGTCTCTGGCGCGTCACTATCGTTCATTTCAGAAATGGATTCATCGTCAGTTGACGGCGCTATTAGGGGGAGTTCGCCCGTCGCGGTGGCTAATGGAATTTCCAACTTAAACTCTGACCCGCGACCCTCACGGCTGATGACACTGAGACGGCCCCCCATCATGTCGGCGAGAGCATACGCAATGGCGAGGCTGAGGCCTGTTCCCATATGGGCGCGCTTCCGACTTGTATCCGCCTGCATGAAAGGCGTGAAGAGGCGGGACTGAACGAGCTCGCTCATCCCTTGGCCGGTATCTGCCACAATTGCTGTCAGCCCCGTCACATCATTTTGTGCATTCACATTTCCTGTCACGTGCAAATGCACCCGACCCGCATCCGTAAAGCTGACGGCATTCGCCAAGAGTATATTCAGGCACTGGATCAGGCGATCTTCGTCAAGATTGTGGAGACCGATTGCGGGATCAATGAAATGGGTAAAGGCCAAATCTTTTTCTTCGGCTTTTTCTGCCCACGTCTCAGGCACAGCAGCCAAAGAAATGGATAAGTCAGCATCATGTGGCGCCAGGGATAATTGCCCTGCATCCAGTCGTGCCATGTCGGTGAGGGATTCGACAACAGACAGAAGCTCATTCCCGCTTCTAAGAACAATGCCCGTCTTCTCGCGAATATCCGGATCGTCATGATAATTCGCCAAGAAGTCTGAAATGCCGATAATACCGTTTAGCGGCGTGCGTAATTCATGGGAGATCATGCCCAAAAACTCTGTTTTCAGTTTTTCTGCCGAAGCCGCCTCAACTGTTTTAATCTCAAGCTTACGCATGAGTTTCTCACGCGATTTCATGAAGAGGAACGACCCGATGGCTACGAAACTGAGCAGCAATGTCAAAAGCATGAGCGCTCTGTTGAGATTGCGCTGCCGATCAATCGTCAGGGCTTGGAGCTGGGCCTCACGGGCAGAGGCCGCCGCGCGCTCAAGTTGCCGTTCTCTGGAGTTTTCAAGTTCGGCAAGCATAGCAGTCGTATCGCGCGAGTTATTTTCAAAGAACTTCTCCGCAGTCACATCAAGCTGACGACGATATAATTGAAGCCCTGTGTCACTATTATCATGAGCGGCGAGCAGGTAGCCGAGATATAAAGCGTCATGTCGTTTTTCTTCAGTCAGCAAATATTCCAAAGAGAGATTGACATTATATTTCTTCGCTAAGGCGCGGGCTTCTGCCGATCTTGATAATCCAGCCAAAGCAACAGCCCGACTTACACTCGCTTGCCTCTCAAGAGTTGGATGATTAAGTTTTGCCAAGGCCTGATCAGCATATTGTAGGCCTTCCTCAAATCGCCCTGCCATATTCATGGCTTGTGAGGCGCGGAATTGGGACATCCCCGGTATAGTTGGATTAACACTCCCTTCAATTTCAACGAGGCGCTCGCTCAAATAAATCTGGGCATCGCTGTTGCGTGTTAGCAAAAATGAGTAGATCAAATTATTAATAAAACTTACTGATGAGTCTTGCGTTTCTGAAGCGTCTGCAGAGCGTAGATATTCTAATGTTGCATTGAGCGCCTGCTCAGTATTTCCCTGTATCGCATGAAGATATGCGATTTTTTCATTACTCGAACTTCTTGCATATTTTGCGTAATAGCTGTCCCGTAGGTTTGTTTGCAAATTAGATGTCGGAATTACGGCAATAGCATCCGTCGCAGACTGCAAAGCGGCTTGACGTAAGCCTGCTTGAACTCTCAAATTTGTCAGTAATTCTAAAGCGAAGTAAGACTCCAGCCAAGTTTCAGGGGTTTCGGGCAAAGAAAATTGTTCTAAATGCTGCTTGGATGTGAGCCCTTCATCCAAGCTTTGTGCATAAGCTTCGTAGAGCTCTATCACGCCATTAAACTTAGCCGAAGGTGCATCCACATCCAATGCCTCAAGTTTCGCGATGGCCTCTCTTATCGATGTTGCAGATTGACTGAAAAACGACAGTTTTAATTGATCAACAGCCTCCAATTTTTCAACATCAATGGGGTCTAAGATGGAATTTTCTTTGACTTGCCTCAGTTGCAAATTTGACTTTGACTGGTCCTCAACAAGATCTGCAATCTCAACCAATCTAGGGTCAATAGATTGAACATCCTGACTTATTGCAATGCTAAATAGGGAAACCGCTAAGCCCACAGCAATGACGCTGCGAAATAACCAATTCTGTGCTTGATCGAACATCTGAAACACTCTCCGGAGTGATGAATGTCACAGATGTCTTAAAATTTTGTGCTTTTTATATGCGGGAGAATAAAAAAACCCGCTCAAAAGCGGGTTTCGAATTTTAAATATATCTAATTTACAACCCTAAAGGTCGATGATGATTTCAGGACCGCCGCCAACAACGACTTCGATCTCTTCAATAGACAGTTCACGCATGTCTTTTTCCTTTGTTTAGTTTTGAATTTACAAAGGCCCCACCCTCTGCAGCACAGTCCCCACAGTCTGCACTCAATATTAAAAGCGATTATCATGCCACTGGCAAGGAAAATGTTTCAAAATCGAGCACGTTGTGGTTAACGCACCCTTTTAATACACGTAATTCTACCAAAGGATGCATGGTGGTTGACATTTCAACCGTGTTTTTAGCACTAAATTAACTATAAAGCTGATTTTAAATCATTTTTTGTGTGGGACCACCCGAATGACTTTGTCGCTCGCCTCTAAAAACGCGGGTCTATGTGCCACAATAACACGCGTGATCGGCAAATTTCGAATGATTGTAACAATTGCAGTTTCGGTCTCAATATCGAGATTTGCGGTCCCTTCATCCAGAAACAGCACGCTTGGCTCTTGATAAAGCGCTCGCGCAAGCAGCACGCGCTGGCGCTGCCCGCCGGATAAAACAGAGCCCATATCCCCGATTTGTAGCTGATAATTCATGGGCAGCGCTGCAATTGTATCGTGAATTTGTGCCGCAATGGCCGCCTTATAGACCCGCTGCATGTCAATTTCAGGGTCGAAAAAGCTGATATTATCCGCCAGCGTACCCGATAGCAGTCTGTCATCCTGCATGACAACGCCAATACGGGCGCGCCAATCGGAACGGTCAATCTCTCGCAAATCTATGCCGTCAATGCGAATGGCGCCTTTCGTTGGATCATACAGCCCCAACATAAGCTTCATCAATGTCGTTTTCCCACCGCCGGACGGCCCGGTTAGCGTCACCATTTCGCCCGCCGCGATATCCATATTGAAATCGGACAGGACCAGAGGATCGGTCTCGGAATATTGGAAACTCACATTATCGAGGGAGATGGCGCCCTTTAGCTCTGTTAGCTGTCGATCGCCTGATTGGTCTGCATCTGTTTCTTCGAAAATGATATCAGACAGACGGTCGAGATGAAGAGAGAGTAAATTGAACTCAATCCCCTTCTCCAAAAGCTGAACGACAGCATCCGTGAAATATTGGCGATAAGCCAAGAATGCGACGAGCATACCAAGGGTGAATCCACTACCCTCACCCAACATCAGACTCACCGCAGCCCAAACAACCAATACAACCTGCAAGCCCGTGAGAAGTGTCTCGAAAAACTTTCGCGCGACAACCCATTTGCCATAGCCAACATTGGCATTGATAAAATCCGTATAAAGATTGCGCCAGGCCGCTTCCCGTTCCGCCTCACGCCCAAACATTTTGACCGTCGTGATCGCGCGTATGCTTTCAATCACATGAGAATTTTCCAGAGCTTTGGCATAAATGCTCTCCTCTTGGGTGCGTCTTAAATACGGATAGATAACCCAAGTCGCGAGCACCAATCCCAAAACTGTCGCGAGAACTATTCCGCCCAAAATCGGCGAATAGAGGAACATCACGATCAACATTAAGATCGCCATCGCGCCATCAATTAATACGGCGGGAACGGATTGCGTCAGAGCCTCTTGGATTGGAACCGTGCTGCCCATGCGGCTGATAATATCGCCGACATGACGGCGTTCAAAATATCGCGACGGCAAACGGATGAGATGGCGGAAGACATTGCCAACCATCTGCAAGCTCATCTGGTTCCCGTAAACGAGAATAGCCCAGCCGCGCACGGCCTCAGCCACCGCACGCAAGATGACCAAGCCGCCAAAGCCAATCGCGAGCGCGAGAAGCAGTGAGGTGTCACCCCGGGGTAAAACCGCATCCACGACAAGCTGAAGATAAAATGGCGACAACAGAACAATCGCTTGCAAAATGACGGATAAGACGAGGGTTTGTGTGATCGCCCGTTTCAAACCCACCAGACGTGACCAAAGCAGAGAGATGCGCGGTTTGATCCGCGCCTGAACCGCTTTGAAATCAGCTTGCGGCGTAAATTCGACGGCGATGCCCGTAAAGTGATTGGAAAGCTTAGACAGGCTCATCTTGCGAAGCCCTACACCCGGATCAATTATTTCCGCCTGATCCCCTTTGACAGATTTGAGCACAACATAATGGTTGAGGTCCCAATGCAGCATGGCGGGCAGTTGGAGTTTTTCGAGATGGTCCAAATCAACGCGTAATGGCCGGGACGACAGCTGCAGCCCATCGGCAATGGCAATCACAGACTTTAACGACGCCCCCGTCATCGAAATCAAATGTTTTCGCCGCAGCACATTTAGATCAATATCATGACCGTGATAGCGTGCGATCATCGCCAAACAGGCCAGACCGCATTCGGTCATCTCCGTTTGTAATATGACGGGAAGCTTACCGGCCATATCTAAGCGTCCGCGCCGAACATCCAATCGATCAGACGCAGAGACCCCTCATCCGTTTGGACTTGAAAGAAAAAGAGCCCGGCCAAACAAATCGCAACTAGAATCACCAATAGGCCTGTAATCATCCATGTGGCGGGCGGCGCTTGTAAACGGACCTCACCAAATAAGGCGCGAGAGCGGTGAGCAAGAGCTTCTTTACGATAGAGATCAGACATATATCGGGGTTAGGAAGGGAGGCGTCAGGGGTCAAGCCAGTCAGGACTTTTCGTTGTAAGCCCCTTTCCGACGCGTTGCCGCGTCGGCGCTCCACTGCATTTAACGCCCCACGTTAAATGCGGACGTTACGCGTCTTTTTCATAAGCATCGACAATCTTACCAACAAGTGGATGTCGGACGACGTCGCTTGCCAAGAATTTGATTTGCTCAATGCCCTTAATGCCTTCCAAAATAGAAAGTGCATGCGCCAAGCCTGACTTCTGACCGTGGGGCAGATCGGTTTGTGTTGGATCTCCGGTCACGGCATATTTCGCGCGCTCGCCCAAACGGGTCAGCACCATTTTCATTTGCGCAATGGTCGCATTCTGGGCTTCATCAATCACAACAAAGGCATCTGACAAGGTCCGACCGCGCATAAAGGCCAGCGGTGCGATCTCAATATCACCTGCGGCCCGACGACGATCGACCTCATCCCGCCCCAACACCATGTGAAGTGCATCCCAGATGGGTTGCATATAGGGGTCCACTTTCTCGTTCAAATCACCCGGCAAAAAGCCAAGCCGTTCACCCGCTTCAACAGCAGGGCGACAAGCGATAAATTTTGTGATCTCACCACGGGCCAAAAGAGACGCCCCATAGGCAGTTGCCAAAAAGGTCTTACCTGTACCTGCGGGACCGACGCCAAAGATGATTGTTTCATCCCGCAATGCGTTGATAAATTTTTCCTGACGCGGAGTTTTCGGCACGATCGGACTGCGGCGCGGGAATGGAATAATCGCATCAACCGTGGCGGCTTTGACCTTACCTTTCCCCATGGCGCGGATGAGTGCGCGAATATCAGACGGGCCGCACGGCCAGCCGCGCTCCAGCCGCTGATAAATTTCTTTGACCAGCTCGCCCGCACGCGCGCGGCTGGGCCCGTCACCATTAATGTGAACGGCGGCTCCGGGTGCTTCGATATAGACACCAAAGGCTTCCTCGATCAGCGCCAAATGTGCATGGTTCGCCCCACACAAACGCCGCACCAATTCAGCATCATCAAATTCAAAAACTTCAGTCTGTTTGCTCATGGATGGAAGATAGGGTGTGTCGCGCCTGAAAGCGAGAGGAAAGCCTCCGCGCAACAAAGATTATGGCAGGCCCAAAACAGTACAAGAGAGCCGCCGAACAGCCCTTGCGATATATCCCACTCTCGTCCTAGACAGGGAAAAGACAAAAAGGGATTTGGATATGTCTGATACTGGCGGCACAGCGGCACCTACACCGGGAAAAGATCCGGCCAAAGGCTTTTTGGCGTGGGTGGAACGAACCGGGAATAGGCTTCCCGATCCGGTCTTTATCTTTTTCTATCTCATTTTATTCGTGGTCCTGATTTCGGTCATTACGGAATTTTTTGATGTCAGCGCCTTGCATCCGACAAAATTAAATGCAGACGGAACGCCGGAAGTCATCAAGTCTGCCTCTTTATTATCCGCAGAGAACATTCAGCGGCTTTGGGTCGAAATGCCCAAGACCTTCACCCACTTTCACCCGCTAGGCTATGTCTTGGTGGTGATGTTGGGCGCAGGCGTGGCGGAGCGGTCAGGGCTGTTTGCGTCGGGCATTCGTCAAGCCGTTCGCGGCGCACCGCTCTTCCTTCTGACGCCTGTTGTGGCGTTAGTCGCGATGCTTTCCAACCACGCCGCCGATGCGGGTTATGTTGTGATGATCCCGCTGGCCGCGATCCTCTTCGCCTCGGTCGGACGTCACCCGATGGCGGGTATTGCCGCCGCCTTTGCCGGCGTGTCCGGCGGGTTTTCTGCCAATATTTCGCCCGGTCAGCTCGACGCGCTTCTCTTCGGGATTACGGAAGCCGCGGTCGAAGGCTCCAGCCTTGACCCAAGCTGGACCATGAATATCGCCGGCAATTGGTATTTCATTGCTGTTTTGATGTTTATCTATCTACCCACAATTTGGTTTGTGACGGATAAGATTATTGAACCGCGCCTGGGCAAATGGGTGCCGGATGAGCGCCAAGCCGCCGAATATGGCGAAGAAGACAAACCCCTGACCGACGCCCAGAAAAAAGGCCTCAGCCATGCAGGTCTCGCTATTTTGGCCGTCTGTTTGTTCTGGGCCGTTATGGCCTTTGCCCCGAACACGCCTCTACTGAATGACGGCCCGATGAAAGAGGGATTGTCGTTCCTCGAGCAATGGGCCGCCGTGATTAAGACCTTCGTTTGCTTGGCTGTGTTCTTCGTTGCGAGCCTGATTATGAAAGCGGTAAAAACCCAAAATTGGGTGGTCCGCCTGATTGTTGCGCTCGCCGCTATTGTGCTGGCGATCATTGTCTGTTTCCAAATTGTCGGTTTCGGTCCCGGACTTTCCTCCGTAGGCATTCCGGGGCAAGAATGGTATGTCACGGCCACGCCTTTCTTCCGCTCTCTTGTTGCGGGCTTTATGGTTCTCTTCTTGGCGGCGGGTTGGCTCTATGGCCGCGCCGCAAACACGATCAACGATCATCGCGACCTCGTCGAAATGATGGCCGAAGCCATGAAAGATATGGGCTATTACCTCGTCCTGGCTTTCGCTGCCGCCCATTTTGTCGCCATGTTTAATTGGTCGAATTTGGGCCTGATTTCCGCCGTTCACGGCGCAAATGGAATTGAAAATTCAGGCTTGCCGCTGCCGATAACGCTCGGATTAATTGTTCTCTTCGTCGGACTTTTAAATCTGTTCGTCGGTTCGGCCTCTGCGAAATGGGCGCTGCTTGCGCCTGTTCTCGTCCCGATGCTGATGCTGCTCGGGATTTCTCCGGAAGGCGCGACGGCGGCTTACCGTGTGGGTGACGGCGCAACGAATATCATCACGCCGCTCATGGTGTATTTCCCGCTTATCCTCGTCTTCGCAAAACGTTGGCAGAAGGATTTCGGGATCGGTAGCTTGACCGCCATGATGCTCCCTTACTCGCTCTGGCTGCTCGTCACGGGCGTCATCCTAATGGTCGTCTGGATTGCGTTCGGGATTGATCTCGGACCGGGCGCACCGATTGGATATGTATTGCCGGGTTAA
>CAYZGF010000008.1:23933-24728 GCA_964477595.1 uncultured Algimonas sp. | reverse complement strand
GTTTGATCGGCGATGGATTGGCTGCGGGCCTCAGCATTGCTTAATGTTGAGAAATCCATGGCCGCGCCCATGCAGCCAATGACGGCCACAGCGCTGACTGCAAATGTCAGTGCAATATTACCATCTTCATTTTTTCGGAAGCGTCTTAGTAATCGCTTCCCTTTCTCGAACTTAAACATAACCTCGGTTCCCACTCGTATTGTCCCGCATTGATTGAAGCGGGCTTTCCCAAAGACAAATCGCCGACGGAAGTCGGTTCTTTGAGGTATGTTCTAGTCGGAAGGTTTTATGCCGAGCTTACGAGATAGGGTTACCTAGGTGTTAATGCGAAACAGGGTTAATGTTTTGCTAAAACGAATATCATTAAAAACTACCTTTTGGTACGAAGTTTTGAATCTTCCGCAATCGATAAGCCAATGTTTTCAAATGCTTTTTGCAGCTGATCTGCGTTAGAGGCCAAAATGAAGTTCTCAGGTTTTGATGCGCAGCCCTGTAAAAGATCCGTTGCTTTCTGGATGTCCTCCGGGCTTACTCCCCAATATTCTGCACCGCCTGAGCCTGAAGGTAAGTTCATTTGATATATGCCGGGCTCCAAGGCGTATCCCACAGTAAAGACTTCCCAACCCTTCTCTTTCATGTCCTCACACCGTGAGAGAGATGAGTTCTGGAACTTTCCTTCTGTCCAACGGCGCCCTTCAGCTGGAGCGGACTCAGATTCGACCGTTACCCACCGCCATCTTGTTTCCGGCGGAACCCAGCGTGTTTGACGCGGGCCGCGTTTGGAACAATATCTTT
>CAYZGF010000008.1:0-23923 GCA_964477595.1 uncultured Algimonas sp. | reverse complement strand
CCACTATTCACTGTTCGATAGGAATATTCCTCACACTCGCGGTAACTCTGATTGTATCCGGCTCTTTCATATGAAGTTTGTCCTCTCCATCGTCCTGTTCCGGGTTCTTGAGTCCAGAAATTTTCTTCATTCGTATTATGTCCGTCAGTCATGAGGACCACATAACGTTTTAAATCATTCCTAATCGATTTGTGGAAGCGCCAGCGCTCTGGATTGAGTTTTGAATTCGCGCGTGCCAACCCTTTGCGTGTATTTGTCTGCCCGCTCGGGGTCATTCGGTCTACATAAGCGCTTGGAATAGTTCCAAAGCTCATATTTCTTACGTTTTCATTGATGACATTATGATTGAAAGGGAAGAGCCCCATCCGCAGATATTCATGCTCTGCATCTTCATCGATTACTGAATCTAAGAATGTGTTTAGCGACTTAACCGCCGATTTAAGACTCGCAATCCGTTGGGTTGTGTCAGAGGGCCGAACTTCATTTCCAGTTGGAGATGTGCGGGCCAAATAGTCGGCTGTATTGTCGTTATTATCTTCCCTGAAGGCGGCATATTGAGTGTCGTAATGATCTTGATCCCACTCCGCTGATTTATCCTGATCGTACCACATCGAGTTTGAGTTATCGATTACAAGCGCGATTGAAGCAGGATGACTTAATTCGAAGGTCGGGATTTCAGCAGTGGAGGTCGCTCTAAATGGCAGTGTTTTGTGCCCCATGATTTGTGAGAACCCGGCTCGTACGGCACCGCTAACTTCGGTGCGGACTTCATTCTGATCAAAATCATAGGTGAATATAACTTTCGCATCTCCATTGGATAAATTTTGAAATTCATGCCCAACTTCCTTGCCTGAATAGATAACGCCCTCTCGATATCCGCTGTCGTCTTGTGGGCGTTCACGTGACTCACTTACATTGTAGGCAGCAGACAGGGCAGCCAAATCGGCCACATTTTGCGCCCGAGAATGTTTATTTGATAGGATCGTGTAATCCATCGCGACGCCGACACAAATCATCAGAACCCCAAGACAGAAGGCGAAAAAGACGGACATAGACCCATCATCTTCATGAGAATAAGCGTTGCCTAACCGGCGGAATTTCTTCAAAAAACTCAACATATCTTTTCCCACGCGTAACAGGGGCTGCCATTCGGAATTCATTCGAATTGCACCCTGAAGTGGAATTTTATAATTCTATTTCGTTTTAAAAATTATAAGTTGTATAATTAATTGGATGTTAATGCAAATCAGACGGTGGTGTGTTACGTCTGAGCCATGTTCTCCACCGCTAACTTTAACGCATTTGGGTAGAGGCGATGCTCAAGCTGTTGAACCTGCTTAGCTAATTCATCCGCCGTGGTCGGACGGATAATTTCTAGGTGGGATTGGGCGATGATTTCTCCTTCATCCACGCCTTCATTCACCCAGTGGACAGTGCAGCCATGTTCCGCGTCACCCGCGTCAAGGGCGCGTTTATGTGTATTTAGGCCCTTATATTTTGGGAGAAGCGACGGGTGAATATTGATCAATTTACCTGACCAAGCTTTGACAAAATTCTCGCCCAATACACGCATAAAACCTGCACAGGCAATGAATTCGATTTTGTGAGACCGAAGAGCAGCATCTAGCTCTGCTTCAAACTCCGATCGGGTTTCAAAGTCACGATGGTCAATACAAATGGACTTAACGCCCAGCAGCTCGGCTTTCTGCAAACCCGGCGCCTTCGGACGATTTGAGATCACAAGTTTGATCTCCACAGGAAAGGTTGCGGCCTCCGCCGCTTCAATCAAGGCCACCATGTTAGACCCAGTTCCGGAGATCAGAACAGCGGTGGGGATGCGATTAGACACAGCCGGGGACACGTCTTAACTGACCAATGACATGAGCGCGCTCACCCGCCTCTTCCAATCGAAGCAGGACGGTCGGCATGTCATCTGGTTTCACACAAAGCATCATGCCAATGCCGCAGTTAAAAGCGCGGCGCATTTCGTCCTCGGCAACACCGCCTGTCTCCTGCAGCCATTTGAAAACGGCGGGACGGTCCCAGGCATCAAAGTCAAATTCAGGTGTGAGCCCATCCGGCAACATGCGCGGCGTATTATCGGTCAATCCACCGCCTGTGATGTGGGCTAGGCCTGAGACCAGTCCATCCCGAATGAGGGGGAGGAGAGATTTTATGTAGAGTCGCGTCGGCGTCAGCAGGCTCTCGGCCAGGGGTGCATCAGCGAAAGGCGCGGGATCATTCCAATCCAGCCCGGAACGCTCAACGATTTTGCGTATCAGAGAATAACCATTGGAATGCGGGCCGGAGCTTTCTAACCCGATCAGCATATCCCCCGCATCCATATCATGGTGACGCGGCAGCATAGAATCGCGTTCCACGGCGCCGACAACAAAGCCTGCCAGATCAAAATCATCACCTTCATACATACCGGGCATTTCCGCTGTCTCGCCGCCGATAAGAGCGCATCCTGCCTGACGACAGCCCTCTGCGATGCCTGACACGACAGCCGCAGCATTGTCAGAGGTCAGTTTTCCCGTTGCGTAATAATCGAGAAAGAAGAGCGGTTCCGCGCCATTGGCAAGAACATCATTTGCGCACATGGCAACTAGGTCGATACCAACCGTGTCCAAACGACCCGTATCAATCGCAATCCGTAGCTTCGTCCCTACACCGTCAGTCCCCGAAATCAGGATCGGATCGGTATAGCCGGCGGCCTTTAAATCAAATGCACCGCCAAATCCGCCGATGGTCCCGTCTGCGCCGCTGCGGCGAGTGGATTTCACCATGGGTTTGATCCGGTCAACGAGGGCATCACCCGCATCAATTGAGACGCCTGCGTCGGCGTAAGAGAGACCTTTTTTATCAGCCATGTGGAACGTCCTGTAGATAAGGCTGTGACTTTTCACGGCGCTTGGACCATTTTCATAAGCGAGGCGCAAGACGGGGCTGCAGGAAAGCTGTGCGCGGGCTTGGCGACAGGCGTCTCATCGGCTATCGACTCTCCCATGACACGTTTATTCGCTCTCGTTTTCTCCGTTTTTGTTCTGGCCGCGTCCCGCGCCTTTGCAGCCGACCCATTCACGGTTGGGGGAATCAGTGTGGACGCGACGGCGGCCACGGCGATTGAAGCGCAAACGATGGCGATACAGGACGGTCAGTTACGGGCTGCCTTAGCCCTTATTGACCGTGTGACATTAGAGGCAGAGCGTGCAGCCAATCCCGTCCCCGAACTCACTCCTGAGATTGTGGGTCGTATGATCCGGGCCCTGGAAGTTGGTCAAGAGCGGCGCTCTGCGAACCGATATTTGGGTGAGATCACAGTCGCGTTTAACCCCTCCCAGGTTCAAGAGTTTCTGCGCGCCAGTAATTTGACGTTGGTGAGCTCTCAGGCGCGGGAGCGTTTGGTTTTGGTCCGTGAGTCCGGTTTGCGAGGCAGCAATAATTTACAGGCCGTCTTTGCCGATCCACGGTTTTCCTATGCTTTGACACCGTTACAGGCCGCTTCCACTGACGATGTTAAATTACTTTCGCCCACGCCGTCCGATGCAGAGTTGCAAGCCCTCGCGGCGAAATATGGTCTCAATCAAATCTTGATCGTCGAGGCGAGCGGGAACGTCACCGATGTTTCGGTTGATAGTGGAAATCGCAAAAGCTTCTTCGTCTCTGCTGCCGGCGGTGCGTCGCGTTTTGCGGATGACGTCGTTGCGCGCTTAGAAGCGGATTGGAAACAGGCGTCGGCAGTTGTGGCTGGCGAGGTTGTGACAACGGCAGTGTCCGTTCTCTACACATCCCATGCCGATTGGATTGCCCTACAGGACGCGATTAACACCTCCGCGCAAATTAAAGGCGCACGTTTGGACGCATTGTCCAAAGACGGGGCGCTCATGACGATTTCTTATGGTGGTGACATCAACCGTATGGCGAATGAACTCCACTTCAAAGGCGTGCGAGTAGAACAAGACCCGGAACTCGGGCTTGTTTTCAAACGCTCCTAATTTCGGCATCAATGTCTCAAATACCCTTAAATCTTCGGCCTCAGGCACGGCAGAGCTTTGCCAATTTCCACGTCACGCCCGGTAATCAAGCTACTGTAACCATGTTGCGCGCACGGGACCGCTGGCCCAGCGCTGCAGTTTTGATTCTTGGCCCAACGGGGTCAGGTAAAACGCATTTAGGGCAGGCTTGGCAAAGTAAAATGGACGGCGAGTTTATTGATGATGCTCACCAAGCGGATGAAACACGCTTATTCGATGCGATTAACCGCGCCTTGGCAGGTCAAATTTCGGGATTGGTACTCGCCAGTTCTCAAGCTCCAACAGAGTGGGGCGTTTCCATGCCCGATTTGAAGTCGCGTTTGAATGCGATGCCCACATTGACTTTGGCAGAGCATGATGAGGCGTCATTAGAGCCGATATTACGAGAGCTTTTCGAACAGGCAGGCCGCGTTGTCGGCCAAGATGTTGTAACTTTCGTGCTGCAACAATGCGAACGATCCGTTGAAGCGTTGCGCGATTTGGTTCTGGAACTTGATGTTGCTGCCGGATCGAAAAAGGCGGATCTGACGAAGAAATTTGTGGCGAAATACTTACGGGACCGATCAGAAGTCGACCTGTTTGCCGGCCCAGTCGAATAGATTTCCACTGTCGTCAGCGGACAGCCCATCGACCACTTTCAATAAACTCTCAGCAGAAAATTCCGGCGTAAACAGCTTCCCCTCAGGGACATTACCCTGAAACGGTTTAGATAGGTCTGTGTCTACCGTGCCGGGATGCAGGCCGATGATAATCTGTTTTTTAAACCTCCGTCCGATCTCAATCGCCAACGTTTTCAGAACCATATTCAGGGCGGCCTTCGACGCACGATAAGCATACCAGCCTCCCAAGCGATTATCAGATATGCTCCCAACCCGCGCGGAGAGCGCAGCAAAGACAGCTTTTTCGTCGCGCCGTAATAGCGGGACAAAATATTTCGCGGTCATAGCCGGACCAACCGTGTTTATCTCAAAACTCTTGGCGAAGCCGTCGTGGGAGAGTGCCCGCAAATTTTTCTCGGGCGAGATACCGTCTCCTTGGAGAAGACCCGTTGCGACAATAACTATGTCGAAAGGCTTCACTTCTTGCAGAGCTTGCGCGGCGGCAATCAAACTATCTTCATCCGTAAAATCAAAAGTCAGATTTGCGACTTTGGGAGAGGGGTGGCTGCGTCCGGTTCGAGAGAGGGCATGAATACGGGAAACTTGTTCACTTTCGACAAGCGCGTCTACCATCGCTGCCCCGATGCCGCCTGAACTTCCCACGACGACACATCTTAGATTTTGTCCGAAACTTTCGAATGTCATCAGGCTTTACCTTTAGCGTTTCTGCGGCATCTTTCGCTGCAATATTTGACCTCATCCCAAACCCGTTCCCACTTCTTGCGCCATGCAAAAGGTTTCTCGCAGACGACGCAGTCTTTGGTGGGGAGGTTGGGTTTCTTATGAGCCATGTGAAAGATACGTATCGAGCGTGGGTAAGGTGACAAATTTTGAACATGTATGCGCTTCATCCGTATGAAGACTATGTCGAAAACGCTCATCCCAATCTTTGCTGATCAACTTAGTCACGGTCTTTCCAGTTTGGCGGCATCGGAACCTGATGAGTCCATTATTTTGATGATGGAAGTCGGGCATGAGGCAGAACATGTTCCGCACCACCGCAAAAAGCTGATTTTCCTGTTTTCGGCCATGCGTCATTTCGCGAAAGAGTTGCGTGATTCAGGCTGGAAGGTCGACTATGTTGAGCTCACCGATCCCGAAAATACGGGCGATTTTACGGGCGAGGTGAAGCGCGCGTGCGGACGGCATGATGTATCGCAAATTCGCGTCTGCGAACCCTCTGTCTATCGCGTCTTGGAAATGGTCAAAGGCTGGGAGGACACACTCGATCTGCCGGTTTCGATCACGTTTGATGATCGCTTCATCGCCACGAAAGAAGAATTTGCGGAGTGGGCGGACGGACGAAAACAGTTCCGGATGGAATATTTCTATCGCGAGATGCGCCGCAAAACCGGGCTGTTGATGGACGGCGACAAGCCCGAAGGGGGGCAATGGAATTACGATAAAGACAACCGCAAGCCTGCTAAAGCGGAGATGAAATTTCCGGAACCTTTGCGGTTCCAGCCTGATGCCATCACGCAAGATGTAATTGAGATGGTGAAGTCTCGTTTCGAAAAACGCCTAGGGAATGCTGACGGATTTTTCTGGGCCGTGACACGCGATGGTGCTTTGGAAGCATTGGATTATTTCTTGGATCACGGTCTACCGGATTTTGGCGATTATCAAGACGCCATGATTGGCGGCGAGAGTTTCCTCTTTCATTCTCTCCTATCGCCTTATCTCAACGCAGGGCTGCTCGGGCCCATAGAAATCTGTAAGGCCGTGGAGACGCGCTATCTCGCAGGCGACGCGCCGATCAACGCGGTGGAAGGGTATATTCGGCAGATCATTGGCTGGCGGGAATATGTCCGTGGGATTTATTGGCTGGAAATGCCGGATTATATTTCGCGCAATCATTTGAAGGCGACGCGCCAGCTTCCAGATTTTTATTGGACCGGCGAGACGGATATGGAGTGTTTGAAACAAAGCATCGGCCAAACGCTGGAACACGCCTATGCCCATCATATTCAACGGCTGATGATTACAGGCAATTTCGCTCTACTGATCGGCGCGGACCCTCACGCTGTCCATGAATGGTATCTCTCGGTCTATATCGATGCTTTTGAATGGGTGGAGCTGCCTAATACGCTCGGCATGAGCCAATTTGGTGATGGGGGATTGCTGGGCTCTAAACCCTATGCTTCTTCAGGGTCTTACATCAATCGTATGAGCGACCATTGCGGGTCGTGTAAGTACAATGTTAAGAAACGGGTTGGCGAAGAGGCTTGTCCGTTCAACGCGCTTTATTGGCATTTTATGGCGCGCAATGAAGATATTCTTCGAGGCAATAACCGATTGGCAATGCCTTATCGAAATCTTGATAAAATGGACGAAGATGTGCGGCAGAGTTTGATGGATCAAGCAGACGCATTTTTGGACGGATTGAGCGAGGGGTCGGCCAAAGCCTATCTCTAAAACGGGCAGGGGCTTTCAAAGCTAATCGGCGTCCCGTCCTTGGGATGACGCAAACCAAGCTTCAAAGCGTGGAGTTGAAGCCCGGATGCAGCTTCGAAGACATCGTCCATCGCATAAATACGATCCCCCAAAATAGGATGACCCATAGCCCAACAATGCACGCGGAGTTGGTGGCTACGGCCCGTCACAGGGTGGAGAGCGAGGCGCGTTTCATTGGCTTCGCGGCCCAAAACTTCCCAATCTGTGACACTGGGTTTTCCATGCTCCCAACTCACCATTTGGCGTGGGCGGTTCGGCCAATCCGCAATAAGGGGAAGGTTTATACGTCCGCTCTCGCCGTCCACTTTACCGGAAACTCTTGCGATATAGGACTTTGAGGTATGCCGGCGTTCAAATTGTAAACCAAGATGACGCTGGGCGGGCTTGTTACGGGCAAAGACCATCACACCGGAGGTTGCCATGTCGAGGCGGTGCACGAGCAGGCTTTCCGGATGGAGCACTTTCAGTCTCGTCTGAAGGTTGTCCGGCAATTGGCGGCCGGGAACAGATAGTAGCCCCGCAGGTTTATCCACGACGAGAAGATCATCATCTTGATAAATAATTGTCAGAGGAGCCGTTGACGGCGCGTAGGTGAAGTCCCGGCGTTCAGGGAGAGGCAGGCAGCCCTTCCGCGAAGCCCCGTTAGTCGATGCGTTCGGCGACGACATGCTCGCCCTCCAATCTGAGGGCAATTTTTCCGCGCAACATATCCAGCGCATCTTGTCCGAATATGTCGCGACGCCAGCCTTTCAGCGCGTCTATTTCCGCACGTTCTCCAAAAGCGGCCAATTGCTCAATATCTTTCGCATTGGCGACTAGACGCGTGGCAATACCTTCGACCTCTGTACGTAAGCGCAGCAAAGTCTTGAGCATTTCGATACGGGGCCCGAGAGAGGGCGGCATGTGTTTCACTTTTGGTGCAGGTGGCGCGTAATCGGCCGCATTATCAATTGCTGCGCCCAAGCTTTCGACCAGACCTTTAGCGGAAGAGGATTTTTCAAAGCCGCGCGGAATGCCGCGTAGCTTTGCCAGGGCTTCGATTGTGCGTGGGCGTTGCTGTGCCAGATCATACATGGCGTCGTCTTTTAGAACGCGGCGGCGCGGAATATCCTTCTTAATCGCCTGACGTTCGCGCCACGCGGCAGCGGCTTTCAGGGCAGCGAGATAGGGTTTCTTATTGCCGCGTAGTTTCAGACGTTGCCAGGCTTCTTCGGGCTCAAATGTATAGAGGCTCTCATCCATATGTTGGGACATTTCTTCCATGACCCAATTCAATCGACCTTTATCTTTCAATTCCTCGACAACACCGGGGTAGAGGTCCCGCAAATGGGTCACATCGGCCAGCGCATAGGACAGTTGTTTTTCGGAGAGAGGGCGGCGTGACCAATCCGTAAACCGTGCGCCTTTATCCAGATTGATATCCAAACGGGCTTTGACCAGGGCGCCATATCCGGCGCTATCACCCAAGCCAACGGCCATACCCGCAATTTGTGTATCAAAAATCGGCCCCGGAACCGCGTCACAAATCCGGTAAAATATTTCCATATCCTGCCGAGCTGCGTGGAGGACTTTTGTGACACTTTCATCCAGCAAAAGGTCTTTGAGCGGCGAAAGGTCAATATCCTTAGCCAAAGGATCAATAATCGCGTCTTCTTCAGCCGTTGCAACTTGGACGAGGCAAAGGATTGAGAAAAACGTGCTCTCGCGCATGAACTCCGTGTCGATACAAACAAAGTCTTGTTTGCGCGCCGCGTCGCAATAGGCGTGTAAGGCGTCTGTATCCCGGATGATGTTCATAGAGGCTATGCTGCGTCCGTTCCGTGCAAGGCGAACTTCTCAGACAGCAGATCCAACATCGCATTGGTTGAACGTTGTTGGGCCAATTCATTATAGACGATGCCATTCGCTTTATCAGCAGCTTGCGGATTGGTGAAACCGTGAACGACATTGCCATAGGCATGGATTTGCCAGTCACATTTCTTCTCGGCCATTTCTTCGCCGAAGGATTTTAAGATATCCGGCGTGGCCATCGGGTCATCCCAACCATGGCAAACGAGGACGCTGGCTTTACATTTCTTCTTCGGTAGACCTTCCGGCGCATCGAGCAGGCCGTGGAAAGAAACGGCGGCGTGGAGGTCTAATCCGGCGCGCGCCATATCCAATGTGCAGAGGCCGCCAAAACAGTAACCGATCGCCGCCATATGCGTTTCGTCAACTTCGTCCAGCTTGGCCGCAGCTTTATACCCGGCTTTCAAGCGTTTCAGGAGGGCCGCGCGGTCTTCCTTAAGGGGGGTCATCATGGCCGCTTTGTCTTCCATGGTTTCCGGGAGAGCACCGCCGCCGTAATTATCGAGTGCGAAACCGACATAGCCAAGCGCCGCCATTTGTACGGCGCGGTCCATCGCAAACCCGTCTAAACCACCCCAGGCGTGATTGACCAACACGCAGGGCAATGGGTCTGCGCGATTGTCATCCCAAGCCAGATATCCAATACAAGTCGTCTTTCCGTCTTTATACTCTACGGGGCGGGTTTTGATATTCATTCTGAAATAAGTCCTCAGTTAAACAATATCCTACCCATGTGCTGTTTTTCACCTGAACTTTCAAGCTGCAGATTCGTCATGAAAGCAAATCAGCCAAATGAGCAAATATGATGGATTTACCGTCGTTACGGCCCATCAGGATGCAGTCTATGCTTATCGCATGTCGGATCACGTTCTTTAACCAAATATTATCCATAAGCAGCCAGCATTTAGCCTCATCCTATTAAGGGGGCCGCTATGCGTTCTGTATTTATTTTGTCACTCTCTGCCGCATTACTCAGCGGTTGTTTGACGACACAAGAAAATCCAAATTACGAACATTCAACGGTTTATAAGGCGGATGGGGCGGAGCCAAGCCAATATGCTCACGCAGAGCCGGTTGCCGGTACAGCCGTCAGCTATCAGCAAGCTGCGCCTGTCCAAACTCAAACAGTCTCAATTCAATCCATGCCGGCGCAAGTTAGCCCGACACATACAACTGCGACGGCAGCGACAGTTTTGGCAACCGCGCCAACAGACGCTTTATATGGCTCGCGTGAGGTTAGCGGAACGCCCGGTTTCATGGCCATGGAAAGTGCTCGTCAAGCGGGTGCCCTGGACGCGACGACACAGGCTTTACCAAATGCGGAAGTAGTTCGTGCGGCTCCACTCGGCGCTATGGGGACGCCTATCACATATGATTATTCCCGGAACATGGTCGCAACTGACGCGGCTATTGCCGGACAACAAATGTCTGAAACCGTCCGCGTCCTGCCGCAGGCGACTGGACAAGCCTATACAGTTCAACAAGGCGATACGGTTTATAGCTTGGCCCGGAAGACTTGCGTCGGGGTCAGCGTTATCCAATCCATGAATGGCCTGAACACGGATTATGCGATTAAAATTGGTCAAACTCTGACACTTCCGGCGTCCGTTTGTTAAAATTGTTCATTTTCGCATGTTGAATGCGAGAAAAAGTATGATTTCGAACGCGTGAACCGCTATGGCGATTCCAATTAGAGGGAGTCGCCTAGATGCGTAATCGTCACGCCAAAATACTTGCTACACTTGGACCGGCCAGCCGATCGCCTGATACGCTGCGCCTTCTGCACGATGTCGGCGTTGATGCCTTCCGATTGAATTTTAGTCACGGTTCACACGAGGATCATGCGGCTTCCGTCAAAGCGATACGGGACGTACAGGCTGCGTCGGGCAATCCGATCTGTATCGTGGCGGACATGCAGGGCCCCAAGCTTCGCTGCGGAAGCTTTGAGAACGGCAAGATAGAACTACGTTATGGTGAGACGGTTGAAATTCGCCAAGGCACAGAGCCCGGAAAAGACGGCCTTATCATGATGCCCCATCCCGAATTGATGGACGCCATGGTGGAAGGAACCGTCCTGAAGTTCGATGATGGGAAATTGCAAGTTACAGTGCAATCCAATGACGGGTCGGTCGCGAAAGCGAAAGTCGATGTTCCGGGAGAGCTGTCTGAGCGCAAAGGGATTAACGTCGTCAACACGGTTTTGCCCATGTCTGCGATGACGGAAAAAGACAGGGTCGATATGGCCTTCGCTCTAACGCTTGATGTTGATTATATCGCGCTGTCTTTTGTTCAAACCTCTCAAGATGTTCGAGATGCCCGAAAGATTATTGGAGATAGAGCCGGGATCATTGTCAAAATTGAAAAACCATCAGCTGTAGAAGATTTGGACTCCATTCTTATCACAGCCGATGCGGCCATGGTCGCGCGTGGGGATTTGGGTGTTGAGCTTCCACTGGAAGAAGTGCCTGTGGTTCAGCGCCGGATCATTCGCAAATGCCGCGCATTGGGCAAGCCTGTGATCGTTGCGACACATATGTTGGAGTCCATGATTGATGCGCCGACACCAACGCGCGCTGAGGCGTCTGACGTTGCGACAGCGATTTACCAAGGCGCAGATGCCGTCATGCTCTCGGCTGAGACGGCTGTTGGCCGTCACCCCGCAACAGCTGTTGCGATTATGGACCGGATTATTTCTGCCGCGGAACGCGACCCGATCTTCTGGGAATATTTCAAATCCATTCAATTGCCATATGACGCAACGGCCGAGGACGCGATTTCAGGCGCGGTGCGCGGTATTGCAACAAAGCTGCATGCGAAGGCTGTTTTGGGTTACACGCTGACAGGATCAACCGTGCAACGGATTAGTCGTGAGCGGCCACCCTGCCGGATTGTTGGACTGACACCGAATATGCGTACGGCTTCACGTCTCGCGCTCAGCTGGGGTGTTGTTCCCGTTGTAACAAATGACCCTGCCGATTTTGATGACATGATGGGTCGTGTGTCAGACCTGGCAAAAGACAAGTTGGGACTGGAATCAGGTGATACAGTGATGATTTCAGCTGGCGTACCTTTTGGTCGCCCGGGCACGACGAATACGCTGAATATTTCAAAAATTGAATAGATAGTGATGAGGGGCCAACGCTACCTGTTGATAGCTTTGCGCCCCACTACGATTGCCCCCTCATCTGAGGCTCAAAGGCCTCACCCTCTCCAAAAGGAGAGGGGATTCTTTCAGATATTTATAGTTTCGCCGTAATAGAGAAGCGGACATTCCGGCCAGGTTGCGGGACGAGATCCTTCAAGAAGCTCGTATGCTGACGAGCTTCCGTATCGAATATATTCAATACGGAGAGGCGAAGCGCAACATCCTGAGCTCCGACCGGAGCTTTCCAGGTCACAAACGCATTGACGAGATTATAGTCGTCAGTCGGCAGTTCGAACGCTGCCAAATCATCAGCTTCAGCAACATATTCCCATTCGCCCCGAAATTTGAGACGGTCTGATTCCGCTTCTAAACCTACAAGCGTTGACAGCGGCGGAATGCGGGGAAGATTACCGGAGTCCGTTTTCGCTCTTACATATTCAACAAGTGCATCGGCTGAGAGGTCGAAATCCCCAGTCGAAGCAAATTGCGTTTCCGCAGCCGCTTCAAACCCGTAAAATTCCGCATCTTCCGCTGTAAACTGAAAGACCGGAAGTTCGTCTTCCTCATCCCCGGTCTGGGTTTCAAAAATATAATCCGAGTAATCTGTGTAAAACAGATTCAGCGTCACATTATGATTGCCCTCGCGGTGACGAATGGCTGCCTCAACGCCTGTGGCAACTTCTTTGTCCAGAGTAGCATCACCCAGCTCGAACTGATTTGTGGCGAGGTGAGGGCCGTTGGAGAAAAGCTCTTCCGTCGTGGGCGCCCGTTCCGTGCGGAACACTGTACCGCCGACACGCACAGCGTCTGTCAGGTGAATATCACCGCCACCGCTGATGCTAAACAGATCGAAGTTTCGTTTATCCGCCAGCACGCTGTTTTTTTGAAGCGTGCTTTCATAACGGGCCGCGCCTTCGAGGTGAATATTACCGAGCTCAACTTCGTGGAAAGTATAAGCGCCGATTGTTTGTGTCAGGGAAGGTGGAACGAAAGCTTCTTCGCCGATGGCTGAGAAGTCGCGTTCGCGTAATTGTACCCCGTGCGCCGCGCGCCAATTGCCACGCTCGGCCTGGATCACTTCCGCGCGAACTTCATAGCCTTCATTTTCGAAAACTGTTCCGACTTCGCCGGGGCCTTCAAACTCGGTGTGCTTATAATCGGCATATCCACCAAAGAGTTGGACCTTCTCAATGAAGCCATCAAATTCCCATCCGGCATTTACATCATAGCGAGTCTGGTCGAGTTCGATGAAGACGCCTTCTTCCTCCTCGCCCTCTTCTTCGTGATCATGCTCGTCTTCGTCGTGATCCTCATCCTCGTCGTGATCTTCGTCCTCATGCTCCTCGTCTTCATGGCCATGTCCATGACCTCCGGGGATGCCATATGTCGAATTGAAGTCGCTGATTGACACACCAAAGAATCCGCGCTCACCGACGTAAGACACACCTGCCGAGATGCTGGATGACTCGACAAAGCTGTTATCCAACTCACGATTTTCATCGAAATCGTCCGGAATTTCTTCTCCCTCTTCGGCGAGTTGCGCACGGCTTTCACCTTCGACAGGGATATTGTAATTTTCTGACCTACGGAACGTCCCATCGAGATGGAAAACGACATTGCCGGCACGCTGGTCGATGGAGGCAGCACCTTCAGCGCCAGAATCAACGGAGCTCGCGCCAATGCGGATTGTGGCATCTGTTTGCCCGTCCGGCATGTCACGCGGGATACGGCCATCAATGACATTGACGATACCGCCTGAGCCTGAACTACCATAGCGGAGGAGCGCGGCACCGCGGACGACTTCAATTCGTTCGGCCTGTGCAGGCTCGACAGCGACAGCATGATCTGGAGAGGCAGAGGAGGCATCAATTGAGCCAACACCATTGGTCAGGACGCGGACACGGTCACCGCCTTGCCCTCGAATGATGGGGCGTGAGGCGCCAGCCCCGAAACTGGTGGAAGAGACTCCGGGTTCAAGTTTGAGGGTTTCGCCAATTGTGCCCGCAATGCGATCTTGAAGGTCGTCTCCTGCTAAAATGGACTGGCCTGTAATGGCTTCGTCGATTGAGCGTTCAAGCGGAGAGGCGGTAACAATGATGACGTCCTCACCCTGGCTATCTTGTGCGATAGCGATAGACGGAACGAGGAATACGGAGGCCAAAAGGCCCGAAGCAAAGCGTGACATAGAAATACTCTTTAAATCTGAAAAAATGGGGTGGTTTGAAACAGGGGAACGCTGTCACGAGCGAGTGTGCAGCGTATGTTTGCGGGGTTCAGGATTTAAAGAGGTGGACCTCGTGGCGGCGGCGCGCGACCATCAAAGCTGCGATAGGCAGGCTCTTCGCGTAATTGGCTCTTTGTTGGGCGTGTTACGAGTGCAAATGGTGCCGGGCTCGGCGGAGGAGGGGTTAGAACGGTTTGTTCAGCTGCCACCAGGGCGACGTCACAGGCGACGCCGTCATGGCTATGATCGTGGCCACCATTGGAGGCTGCATGCGACTGCGAGAACCCTTGTGCCGCGAGGAACAAGGCTGCCGTCAGGACCATAAAGGTCTTTATGAGCGGGTGTCGCATCATCGCGCGACTGTTATTCCATCACATTACGCTGCGCAATGCGTAATGTGCATCGGATGGACATGAGCTTAGAACCTGTGCGTTATTTATCACACTCGACTGCATGTGTTTGCACATCGGATGAAACACACCGCTACGTACTGTGTCTCCAGAGGCAGCGAGCGCGCGGTAGGAGGTCTCACCCCTAGAGGAGGCTGCTATCCACGCGGCTTTCGACGACCTTTTTGATTGTGAGACCTTGGACGATAATTGAGAACACCACGACGGCATAAGTCGCTGTCAGAATAAGAGGTTTATACTCATTATCCGGCAAGGACAGTGCCAAGGCGACAGAGATACCGCCGCGCACGCCGCCCCATGTCAGGACGGGAACCGCGCCTTTGGTGAAATTCTTGAATGTCCCAATAACCTTCATCGGAACATAGACCGCGCAAAGGCGGGCGATGAGAACCAATGGAATAGCCACCGCGCCAATGAGCGCATATTCCGGGACCAGGCCGAGGACGAGGATTTCCAGACCGATGAGAAGGAATAAGACCGAGTTCAAAATCTCGTCGATCATTTCCCAAAATCCGAAAAGATATTGCCGTGTGTGCTCGCTCATGGCGGTTTGCGCACCTTTATTACCGATCATAAGGCCCGCAATCACAACGGCAATCGGGCCGGACAAATGATGACCCAGAATATCAATGCGTTGGGCAAGGGCATAGGTTCCCGCGACACAAGCTAGAGTAATCAGAATTTCAATGGCATGTTCGTCTATTCGGGCCAGCATCCGGTTTGTGATCCAACCCGCTATCCCACCGAGAATCGCGCCACCAATGGCGTCTACGACGAAAAGCTCTATGACGTCCAAGACACCAATGGATGCGCTGCCTGTGGCTGCCATGATGGGGCCTGCGAGCTGGAATTGGTCAAATAAGGCCTGCCCATCACCGGAGCTTCCGACTGCAATGGCGAGAATTAGCGTGAAAACCACAACGCCGACACCGTCATTGAACAGGCTTTCCCCTGCAATTTTAGTCTCCAAGGACTTTGGCATTTTGACGGTTTTCAGGATGGATAAGACGGCCACGGGGTCTGTCGGGCTGATAAGAGAGCCAAAGACCAGCGCCCAGATAAAGGGCACGTCCAGACCGAAGAGCTTGGCGAGACCCCAAAAGCCTGTGCCGACAATAAAGGTCGAGAGAACCACGCCGAATGTAGCCATGGTCCCAATCGCCCATTTTGCGTCGCGCAATTTTGCGAGATCGACATGTAAAGCGCCGGCAAAAAGCAGAAAGCCCAACATGCCTTTCATTAGAGTTTCATTGAAATCAATCTGGCCGATGGCTCCGGAAATTGTCGCCGTCAGACCAAGTGACGGGATAAAAGCTTGCATCGCCATCAGTATAAAGCTGGCAAAGAGCGCCATGACCAGCAGACCAATTGTATGCGGTAGTTTTAGGTAAGCGCGATTAATCCAAGATAATCCAGCGGATAGGACGAGAAGAAGCGCAGCGATTTCAAATAAGGATAGCATGACAGCGGTTTAACCTACCGTCCGACCGACACAAGAGGAGTAATCGCGTTTCTAACCTGCAATATATTCCATCACGCGGGTCTGGAACAGATCGCGCTTGCCCTCTGCGAGAAGGTCGGCATGGCGACTAATGCCGTTGATCATATCGTCGCGAACGTCCTGCTCATCTTTTGCAATATCTGAGAGAACATAGCCCCCCACACGATCTTTATGCCCGGGATGACCGATTCCCAAACGGATACGGTGGAAATCCGGTCCGCCGCACAGTTTGTTGATTGAGCGAAGACCGTTATGTCCGGCCAAACCGCCACCTGTTTTGACGCGGACTTTGCCGGGCGCGAGATCAAGTTCATCATGCAGAACGGTTAGATCGCTCAGACCAAGCTTGTAAAAAGACATGGCCGCCTGAACGGCTTGACCGCTCTCATTCATGAATGTGGAGGGCTTAAGGAGGAGGACTTTACGTCCGTTGATCAGGCCCGTCGTTGTCAGGCCTTTGAATTGGGTTTTCCAGGCTGGAAAACCATGATCCTCGGCGATACCGTCGAGGATCAGAAAACCGATATTATGTCGATTGCCGTGATATTTTGCACCGGGGTTACCGAGGCCGCACCAGATTTCCATAACATTGTCCTCCGTTCGGCGTAAAAACAGCCGACGCAGGACGGAAAACAATTAGTCTTCCGCTGTCTGCTCTGTTGCAGGAACGTCACCTGCTTCGACGTCGCCCTCTTCGCCTTCGCCGTCTTCACCCTCAGTTTTGGATGTGCGTGAAGCAACGATTGTGGCGATAGTGACGTCGCGGTCTGTGATGCCGGGTGTCACGTCTTTTGGAAGTGTGACTTCTGACAAGTGAATGGCATCGCCAATTTCCAGACCGGAAATGTCGACTTCAATGCTGTCAGGGATGGAGCCAGCCGGACATTTGACTTCAATGTTGTAGCGAACAACGTTCAAAGCACCGCCGCGTTTCATGCCCGGAGACACATCTTCGCCAACGAAAACAGCCGGGACGTCAACATCGATGATCGTCTTTTCTGTCACGCGGTAGAAATCGACATGCATGGGCATATCTGTGACCGGGTGGAACTGAATGTCTTTTGTGATGACTTTTTGCGGTTTGCCGTCATGCTTCAATTCGACCATATTGGCAATGAAGTTGCCGGAATTGATCGCTTTCAAGACTTCATTAAATTTGATGCCGACAGCGACAGAATCTTTATCACCACCGTAGATAACGCCTGGAACCATACCGTTACGGCGGGCTTCGCGTGCATTTCCTGTTCCGGTTTCTTCGCGGACGACAACGTCGAGAACAACACTCATGGGACTGGCCTTAATTTACGTGTTTGGCCCAAAAAACGAACCGCTCCAACGGGATTGAAGCGGCCTGTGGTCGGGCTGAATCATTTATTGCCGCGCCCTATAAGCAATAGGCACGCAGCACGCAAGGGGATTTGCGAGTCTGTTTCTGCTAAACTTCCTTACGCGAAAAGCTTAGAAACGCTTTCATCATTGGCAATCCGGCGGATCGCCTCTCCAAGTAGCTTTGCCGTCGAACATTCGCGTATCTTGTCGCAGTCTTTGACTTTCTTTGGTTGAGAGATCGTGTCCGTGATCACAACCTCTGTCAGCTCGGACTTTGTGATGCGTTCAACAGCCGGATCAGACAGCACGCCGTGGGTAATATAGGCGGAAACAGAATTTGCGCCGTGATCTTTCAGCGCTTTGGCCGCATTACACAGCGTGCCACCCGAATCGATGATGTCATCGTAGAGAATGCAGGTGCGTCCTGCGACATCACCGATGATGTTCATGACTTCGCTTTCACCGGCCTTCGGACGACGTTTATCGACTATAGCAATATCCGCATCAAATTCTTTGGCGATGGCGCGTGTCCGCACCACACCGCCCGTATCCGGCGAAACGAAAAGCAATTTTTCGCGCTCGCGCTTGGAGAACTGCTCTCGAATATCCGTAATAAAGACAGGCTGTCCGAAGAGATTGTCCGTTGGGATGTCAAAAAAGCCCTGAATCTGTCCGGCATGAAGATCAACGGTCAGAACGCGGTGTGCGCCTGCTTTTGAAATCAGATTCGCCACCAGCTTGGCAGAAATCGGTGTTCGTCCGCCTGTCTTACGGTCCTGACGGGCATATCCGAAATAGGGCACGACGGCCGTGATACGTTGCGCGGAGGCCCGCACAAGCGCATCAATCAGGATCAAAAGTTCCATCAAATGGTCATTTGCCGGGGCGGAGGTGGGCTGGATCAGAAAAATATCCTCGCCACGAACATTCTCATTGATCCGCGCGAAGATTTCCTGATCGCGAAAGCGTTCAATATCGACACTTGTAAGAGGAATATCCAAAACATCGGCGATGTCTTTCGCCAAAGCATTGTTGGCGGTGCCGCTGATCAGTTTCATGGTCGATGTCCCGTGCAGGGTGAATTTGGAAACCCGTTAGCCTTAGCCGTTTTCAGAGTCCATGGAGGACGGCAGGACGATTGCGGATAAGTTGCGTCCATAGTCCGTTATTCCGGCATGGCTGTTGCGACGATAGCTGAAATAGTCCTCGGACTGAGCATATGTGCATTGTCCGGTCCATTCTGAACGGACACCCATCACGGCGAGTCGCGACAGAATAAAGGCGGGGAGGTCGAAATGCGTTTTTCTGCGTTCGGGCTTATGAAAAAAGCGCGCATAATCTTCGTCAATCTCGCAGAACTCAGCCTTAAATTCATCGCCGACCTCATAATTCTCAGGGCCGATACAGGGGCCGAGGACAGCCGTCATATTGTCCGGCGTGGCCCCTAACTCGCACATGGTCGCGACTGTGCTTTCAACAATACCACTCAGCGCTCCGCGCCAGCCGGCATGGCACGCTCCGATTACTGCGGCCTCGGCGTCTACCAGCAAGACAGGGCCGCAATCCGCTGACAATGCCGAAATCGCGAGGCCCGGAACCTTGGTCACCAAACCATCCGCTTCCATATCGGCGACAGGCTCATTCGTGGCGATTATCACAGTATCAGAGTGAATTTGTTTCAGGCTCACAATGAAATCCGCATTGAGGGCCGTTCTGATCCGTCCACGGTTTTCCGCGACGGCGTCTTTATCGTCATGTGATCCGAACCCGGCATTTAGGCTGGCATAGATACCTGTCGAGACTCCGCCTTTGGACCCGAAAAATCCGTGCTGAACCGGCAGAAGGTCTGATTTAAGGTGAGGGGTCATCGCAAGTCCTTTATCTCAGGCCCAAAGGGTCAGGAAGGTCGGGTGAAGAGAGGCACATCGCTTTGAATAATTCGCCCATTTCTTCCGCATCCGTCAATCGGTGCAATTGCCGCGCAATGACGGGTTTGGAATCAGGTTTCGCGCGGATCAGTGCGACAGCCCTCATTTCAATGCCGAGCTTTGAGAGAAACTCCCGCTGCGGGACGGCAGCTGTGACATCCAGCCCTGCTGCGGATGCCGTCTCTGCGAGAGCCGCAAAATCGACACGAGCCGTCAGGTCTGTATTACCCGGGTCAGAAAACACGCCGACCTTTTGGTGGCGTTTCAGCGCTTGGAGCGTGTCGCCGAATTCTGTTTCTTCAGGCCCGTAATCAATAAAGAGCGCCCGCCCCGGATGGGACTCAAATCTGTCTTTCAGACTGTCGATGATTTGGGTGACGGAGGGGCAGGTCTCCAAGAGATCACCTTTGCGCGCGTCTTTTGCGCCGTCTGGCAGACTATCGGTCAAAATAGCGGCAGCAGGAACGCCTGATTTGACAAAACAAAGCCTGTCTTCACCGTCCAATCCAACACGCCGTTCAATCCAGCCGTCTTTGCCCGCAAAAGGGTCGTCACAGATGAGCTGTTGAATGGGGAGGCAATCGAGGAATTCATTGCCGATAATCAGACTTGGGCCTGTCGGGACGTCTTCCAATCGTGTGGCCCATTGGACGGGGACGCCCGCTGCGCCAAGCGTTCTGCCTTGAACCGCTTCTAAGGCCGCTGAGGCTTCGATCAGCCAGACTTGAACCGCTGCTTTGAAATTGGGTTCCAGCGCAGCAGATCGGAGCATGTCGCTCATCATAATACCGCGACCGGGGCCATATTCGATCAAATGCAGGGTTTTGGGACGCCCGAGATCAATCCAGCTTTGCACACACCAAAGCCCCAGCACTTCGCCAAACATTTGCGAGATTTCGGGTGCCGTGATGAAATCCCCATCTGCGCCCAGCGGATCGCGCGTGGGATAATAGCCTTGAGTGGGGTCCAGCAGGCAGACCGTCATATATTCCGCAACGCTGATCGGTCCTGCTTCACGAATGCGGTTTCTCAGCTTGTCCTCAAGCGAGGTCATCAGTCGTTTTCTGCGATACGTTTCGGTGAAACGGGCGCTCGGCGAGAGGCCCACAGCATTAAGGCTGCGCCCGCCAGCACCATTGGCAGGCTGTAAGCCATGCCGCGTGTAAGTATTCCAAATTGTGGAATATTATCAGGCTCGCGCACAAATTCGACGCCGAAGCGGAACAGACCATAAAAGAACATCAGCGCTCCAAAAAGAAGCCCGGGTTTTGTCAGGGCTTTATATTTGACCGTCATAAAGCGTAGGATGAGAAACAGGACGAGCCCTTCCAGAAAAGCCTCATAAAGCTGGCTGGGGTGGCGAGGATCAAGAAAGATGGGATTTCCGGCAGCGTCGAGCGCTTTTTCTCCGAACCTATCGAATATATTGAACTTCATGCCCCATGGTACATTTGTTTCTCGGCCATATAGTTCCTGATTGAAGAAATTTCCGAAAAAGCGGACCATACCAAGGCCGATGGGCGCGCCGACGCTGGCCATGTCACCTATACGGAATTTGTCGATTTTGAACTTCCAGCTCGCATAGGCACAGGCTGCAACAACACCTAGGAAGCCGCCATGGAAGCTCATGCCGCCTGTCCAAACTTTCAAAACTTCTATCGGCGTCAAAAAGGTTTCAGGTGAATAGAGCGCTACATAGCCAAGCCGGCCGCCAACAATAATCCCGATCAGGCAGTAAAACATCAGGTCGGAAAGCATGTCTTTGGTAGGGACGACCTCGGGAATGCGTGTGGGCTTATCTTGTATCCACAATTCACGTTTCTTCGTCAGGCTGACGGCATAAAGATAGGCACCAAAAAGCCCCACGACATAGGCGACACCATACCATTTCAAGGAAAAGCTACCGATTTCGAAGATGTTGCCTGAAATCCAGCTTGGAAATTCAATGGCGGTGATGATTGAAAGAATCATGGGGAGTAAAACTCGCAAATGCTGGAAAACCGTATGCGGCGTCCCTACATCTTCTTTAGACGCAATCAAAGTGAAACAGGAGCCCTTTCGGTGACAGGTAAAAACAAACCCCTCGACGATCTCTCAAATCTGATGACAAATGCTGTCGGGGCCATCAAAGGCGTCGGAGATGAAGTCAAAGCGATGGGCCGCAGTCAGGCTGAAAAATTCGTCCAAGACATGGACCTGGTAAGTCGTGAAGAGTTTGACGTCTTGAAAGCGCGTCTGGATGCGGCTCTGGCGGAAATCGACGCGCTAAAAGCGGCGAAAAAACCTGCGCGGAAGACTGCGGCGAAAAAGAAAGATTAATCGTTCAAAATCTCGTAACACACGTTATATGTCCGTCGGGGTCGGTAAACGCTTGCTCAATGAAACGAAATTCCGCCCTGCTTGTAGTTTTTGAGGTCGAAACCTTGAGACCCATCACTTGAAGTTTCGCAAACTCTACTTCCAAATCTGTCTTACCTTGGTGGAGGCCGGACAGCTTGACTCCGGTCAATCCATTGTCAATTCCGAGCTATGGAAGAAAGCCTAAAGAAAACCATTATTGAAGATTGGCAGGGGATTGTCAGCCTGTTTCCGATCGGCCGATTTCTTTTGCCCCGAAAATTTGCGTCAATGGGCTTTAGTAGTCGCTTAAATACGCATGCAATTTCCAGATTATTGGAAAGTCGGTCTGCCGAACAGCTGGCCGCCATATTGGATCAGGTTGATGATGCGCGTATCAAAGCCTTGCGGACCTATGCTGCAATTTATCTCGAGCAGATATCTTCTGCGTTTCGTTTGACCTTAGTTGTCAATGTGACTGTACCGTTTCTTTTGCTTACATTTGCAAATTTACTTGTTCCCGGTGGATTGGGGCAGTTACTCAAAGACACCTATGGCGGAGATGTGGAAGGCTCTTTCATTTTCGGGGGACTGGTTTTGGCCTCCGTTATTTTCGCGGCTTGTGTCTCAATTTTCGCGTTGGCGCAGTTAAACCGCGCTCGCGATATACGAAATCTCATTGATCTTCACGCTGCTAACCGTGGTATTTATTATGGTCTTGAAGATGCAGGTGAAATGCCCAACCCATAATCAGCTGTTGGCAAAGTAAGCGGAGGCTGGACGGCTTTGCATTGCCCTGCTAACGCGCGCCTATGTTCACGAAGTTGATAACAACACGAATTACCAACCCGGTCGGTTAGCCGCCCGGGACATGCTCCTTTTCGTTTTTAAGACTTCCTCTCATATATGAGACACCCATGACAGATTCTACTGATACCGCCCGCGATTACCGCGAGACGCTGTTCCTGCCCAAAACTGATTTCCCTATGCGCGCGGGCCTACCAAAGGCCGAGCCGAAATGGATTGAGAAATGGGAGCGGATCGACCTTTACCGAAAGCAGCGCGAGGCAGAAAACGCCAAAGGGCAATGGACCCTCCATGACGGACCACCTTATGCGAATGGCCATATCCACATGGGGACAGCGCTGAATAAGGTCCACAAAGACATCATCAACCGCGCCCAGCAAATGGCGGGGCATAATGCGAATTACGTGCCGGGATGGGATTGCCACGGCCTGCCGATTGAATGGAAAGTTGAAGAAGAATTCCGCTCGAAAGGTCGTAATAAAGACGATGTCCCGCCAAGTGAGTTTCGCGCACGTTGCCGCGAATATGCCGCTGAATGGGTCGATATCCAAAAGGCCGAGTTTAAACGCCTCGGTGTGATCGGGGATTGGGATAATCCCTATTTGACCATGCGCCCTGAAAGCGAAGCAGATATCTGCGCCGAACTCCTCAAGATCGCCCGCACAGGCCAGCTCTACCGCGGCTCAAAACCAATCATGTGGAGCCCTGTGGAGCAGACGGCTCTGGCTGAAGCTGAGGTGGAATATGCGGACCGGAGAGCGACACAGATTTATGTGAAATTTCCTGTTCGGGAACGAAGAGGTAAAATTGTCGACGCTAAAATGATTGATAAAATTGTTGGCGGCTCTGAAAGCATGAACGAACAAGAGCAGGGTTACATAGATTCATTGAAGGATTTTGTTTCGTCTGGTCAAGGGCAGATGGAAACAGGTGGAGAGTTTTTACACGATGCGGGACTATCTATTGTCATCTGGACAACGACACCGTGGACAATCCCAGCTAACAGAGCTGTTAGCTATTCCAACAAAATTAAATATGGCCTCTACGAAGTTTCGGAGATGGAAGAGAGTGAATTTGAACCGTGGTCCAAGCCCGGTGATAAACTCATCGCTGCCGATGATTTGTGGGAGGCAGTGTCTAAGGCCGGGTTGATCAAATCAGCGAAGCGCTTAGGCGATTTTGATCCTAAAGGCTTGGTCCTCGACCACCCTCTCAAACATATGGCCGACTCCGAAGGTAAATAC
>CAYZGF010000007.1:0-27498 GCA_964477595.1 uncultured Algimonas sp. | reverse complement strand
CTTGATTCGTAGTCAAGTACTCTATCCAGCTGAGCTACCGGTGCGTAGAGTGCGGTTTGCACCGCGGATGGTCGCAATCTCTTGCGAGCGCGCCTTAAAGCGGAAAACCCTTCTGTCCGCAAGGCCTTTTTGCGGTCAAGTCAAAGCTTTCGCATAATAGCGCACAGCCTTGGCTTTGGCAGGAAAGGCCTGCTCGCCCAAAGCGGTAAAACCCTCCCTGACATGAAAGGCATGAGAGCCGGGATTATCCGGAACCGTATTCACTTCACAAGCCAGCCAAGCATACCCTCGTGACCGCGCATAATTGGCCACATCTGTGTAAAGTTGGCCGCCCAAGCCCCGGCCCTGCCCGTCTTTGTCTATGATAATCCGATCAATATAAAAGAAATTCTCAAGCCGATTGCGGAGCCACGCGATGTTCCAATGTTCCGGGTAGTCCACATCATGCGCATATCCGATTAAGACACCCGCGGCATTATCCACCTGCCTGGCATAATCTGCACGCTCTAAAATATATGAGAGCCCCGCTTGGTCGAGCGGGGACAGCCAGTGCACAAATTCTGCATTCATCTGCAGGACTTTTGCATGGTGCGCCGGTGTTAGGTCTTTGACCCTCATGCGGCTAAGACCCCACGGGTCAGCGCTCTAGCGACAGTGCGGGCTGCGGCCGCACCAAGATCAGCGAGATCAACAGGGCTTTGGCAAGGTTTATCGCCAAGGCTCAGCCCAAAAATTGTATCTCCATCCAACGGCGTATGCGCAGGTTGAACTGCCATCGCAATTCCGTCTTGCGCCATAATGGCCAGCCGTTTGAGTTGTTTTTGTGAGAGCTTTGCATCCGTCATAACGGCCCCGATGACAGTAGACTGTCCTGCCGCTTTTAAAAAGGCGAGCTTGGTATCTTGTGGCGGCATCCATTTATATTGGGCCGGAGGTTGGGTGTTTCCAAACTCTCCCTCGCACTCGTAAATCCAGGCATGCGGACAATTTGTATTAGGCAGAAAAGGTGAACCGACGGGGTTCGCCGCGATGACAGCTTGGACTGTGATGCCGTCTATTGTTTCCGAAGCGATACCAAGACCGCCGGGATAGAGACCAGCCGTTGCGCCGTGTCCGGCGCCAACTGCGCCCTCTACGGAATGATCCGTGGCCGCCTCGCAGGCCTCAAGGGCAAGTCTCCTGAAGGGCGGCTCGTCTCCCCATCCCTTATCACCCCCATTGGCATTGTCGAATAAAATGGCGGACGGTACGATCGGGCTGACGGGAATGGGCTCGGGGCCCGGTGCGTAACCTATACGTTGTGCCCCCAACCAGCTTGTCACGGCATCCGCCGCCGCCAAGCCGTAAACTGACCCGCCCGCTAAGACGACGGCATGAACCTGTTCAATTAGACCCCCGTCTTGCAAAGCCGAAATTTCCCGCGTTCCGGGCCCGCCGCCGCGCACATCAACAGAAGCCGTCGCAGGCACATCGGGCAAAATGACCGTGACTCCCGTTTTGACATTTGCATCATGGGCTTGGCCAATTCGATATCCGGGCAACAACTTTATCATGGCATAGATGTATGCCGAGTGAGTGATTGGGGGAAGCGTTTTTAAAGCTGTGAGATTTGAAACCTACGCGGCCAAATCATTTGCGACCTTTTGCGAGAATGTCTGATTGAATTTCGCATAACGATCCGTGAACGCGACGTCTTTCGCGAGATCTTCTAATCGCAAAAATTCCACAATATTTCGAGAATATTTTAAATATCCCAATTGTTCCAGTTCTGTCAGCGACCGGCTGACCGTTACATTTGTCAGACCGAGAGAATCCGCAATATCCGTTTGGGTCAGAGGAAAGCAGATCGTCATGGATTTCTCATCGTTTTTCGCATTCACCTTTGATCGCAGGGATAAGAGAAAATAGGCAATACGATCCCGCGCCGTCATCCGGCTCATGGCGCAAAGACGCTCCTGCATAAGCACATCCTGCAAGCCGAGCAACGACAAGACTTGCGTTGTCAGTGTCACATCCGATTTCATGATTTTCACAAAATCCTGACGGGGGACAAGGCGCGCGCGGGACGGGCTGAGCGCCGTCAGGCCTGTCGGTGTTTCATTTGAATCCACATATTCGAGGCCGATAATATCGACCGGGACATAATAATTAAGAAGCTGCCGCCCGCCATCTCTGAGTTCAAGGGATGAAGCGAACCAGCCATCTTTCACGATGAGCATATTATCCGTCCGGTCACCCGCCATATAAACGGTTTCGCGCGCCTCATATTGACGTTCCGTATAAGGAAGAGCGTCAACCAAAGCTTTAGCCTCGATTGAAAGACCTGAGTTTTGTTTCAAAAAATATCGTGCGAAAGCGTGTAACATATAATCTTCTTTAATTTGCCCTCTGACGCGGATGCGGAGAGGGTGCCAATCCTGCGAAAGGCTTAAGTTCAACTTCTTCAACGTGCGCTCGCGCAATATGTTCCGATTATTTGCGGCATAAAGCCTCAAACCAAGCGCAGTGATCTTTAATCTAGTTTAATGGCGGGCCGTTTGTTTCTGATAAATGTGATCACCGGGACAGGGTCTGATGACCAAAGTTAATCGGGAAAACGGGACAGTTCATGGCCGAAGAATTTATAAGAAAGCTCTCAAATCTGAGAGAGCTTGGAGAGGTGGAAGACACTGCTTTGCGCGCCACATTTTACCGCACGCAGACCTTCCACAAAGGGCAAGCTGTCTTCACGGAGGGAGAGCATTCAGACGATGTCTATATTGTAAAATCGGGTTGGTTCTTTTCCTACGCTATTTTGTCTGATGGCTCCCGCCAAATTCATGAGATCTTCACCAAAGGCGATGTCATTGGATTAGAGAATTTGTGTTGGTCTCAGGCCATGACATCTATGTCCTGCGCCGTATCAGGCGAACTTTATACAGCGCCGATTAAGCAGCTGCGTAATTTATTACAGCAACAACCAAACCTCGATCATTTGTTTCGAACACTTCAGATGGTGCATCAGGTTCTCTTGATTGATCGCCTGACCGCTGTTTCCCGTCTTGATGCGTATAACCGACTTGCATTTTTCCTCTCTGACGCGCTTGCCCGACAAAATTTACAAGGAAACGTACCTAACACGATTTTGAGGCTGCCGCTGTCACAGAACGTCATCGCGGATTGTTTAGGGTTGTCATCCGTTCATGTTTCCCGCCAATTTGGAAAGCTGGTTCAAGACGGGTTGATCAGTAAAATTGATCGAAAGACGATATCAATACTCGATCCTGAAAGACTCAGGGCTGAGGGCAATTATAAAAATAGATTTTCCGATTTGATTAGATCCGCTCTGCCTCCACAGATCATCGCCTTTAAACCCGGTACAGCCACGAGCGAAAACCTATACGGTCATTAACCATCATTGGATCGCCACATATGTTTAGATATGTGGTTTTTCTGAAATAAAATTGGAACGGACTTACCGTTAGTGCCGTTACTCCTACATGACCGCCACGCCGGATAACTTTGGCCCTATGCCACGTGCTCTGATCGTAGAGGATGATCCTTTCGTTCTTCTCGATATGGAAGATATGTTGGCGGCTGCAGGTGTCGAGGTCAAAGGTTTGGCCGTCACAAAATCAGCAGCCATTGATTTGATCAAAACGAATGATTTCGACATTGCAACAATAGATTATGATCTCGCCGGTGAAACCTCTGAAGAAGTGGCGCTCCTATTGAGAGAGAAAAATATTCCCTTTATTTTGGTTTCCGGCAAAACAGACATCCTCAAAAATAAGCCAGCTTTTAAAGGATATCCTGTTTTGGAAAAGCCTGTTGCTGAGCAAAAATTGGCGCAAACCATTAAGAGTTTGAATTACGGATAGCTGCGGCTTTTTACGAACCGCTATTTACAAGCCCATATATGTTCATGTTATGTTCCATGTATGGCAAAGACACTCATCGATAAATTAGCAATCCTTGCAGATGCTGCAAAATATGATGCGTCTTGCGCCTCCTCCTCAACGACCCGCAAGGATAGTTTGCAATCCGGTGGCATAGGCTCGACTGAAGGTATGGGAATCTGTCATTCCTATGCCCCTGACGGACGATGTATCAGCCTTCTAAAAATCCTTCTGACCAATTTCTGCATTTATGACTGCCGCTATTGCGTGAACCGCGTGAGCTCCAATGTAGAGCGCGCCCGATTTAGCGTCGATGAAGTCGTCAAACTCACCCTCGATTTTTACAAACGCAATTACATTGAAGGCCTCTTTCTCTCCTCAGGGATCATCCGCAGCTCTGATTACACCATGGAGCAAATGGTCGAGATTGCCCGCCGCCTGAGGGAGGATCACAAATTCCGCGGCTATATCCACCTCAAAACCATTCCGGAGGCTGACCCGCTGCTCATCAAAAAAGCGGGACTTCTATCTGACCGCTTATCTATAAATATTGAGCTGCCGACAGAAACATCATTACAATCCTACGCTCCCGAAAAATCAACCACGACCATTAAGACCGCCATGGCCGATGTGCGTCAGGGTATTGAGGATCACAGACCGGATAAAAAAGAACGGTCCCGCTTTCGCCCGCCGAAATTCTCGCCAGCAGGTCAATCGACGCAAATGATTGTGGGCGCAGATGCCAGCACGGATGCCGAGATCATGACCTCGTCGACGACACTCTATTCCAGCTATAAATTAAAGCGTGTCTACTACTCTGCCTTCTCGCCCATCCAAGATGCATCAAAGGATTTACCTCTCGTCAAACCGCCCCTCATGCGGGAACACCGCCTTTATCAAGCGGATTGGCTATTGCGGTTTTATGGATTTCAGACGGGTGAAATATTTGCCGGACGGCAAGATAATATGCTGGATCTCGACATTGATCCAAAGCTCAGCTGGGCCCTGACACACCGCGCGGGCTTTCCGGTCGATGTGAACAAAGCGACGAAAGCCGAATTGGTTCGCGTTCCCGGTTTGGGCTTAAAATCTGTCGATCGTATCTTGCGGGCACGGCGACAAACACGTCTGCGATTATCCGACATTAAAACAATTGCGCGCTCCGTGAAAATCTGTCGCGCCTTTATTGAAACCGTGGATTGGACGCCCGGCAGTTTGCTCGACAGTTCGTCCTTACGCGCCGCTTTTGCGCCAGAACCCAAACAACTCTCTTTGCTATGAGATGCGTAACCCTATCCCATGAAACGGATTTTGATCAGTGGCGCGATACCGTAAGGCCGCTCTTGACGCTGCGCCTGCCTTCCAAAGATTTGGGTTGGCGTGTCGGGCATGATCCACATGACCTTTTCTCTGACATAACCGATCCACCCGAAGCGCGGAATCCACAAGCCCGCACCTATCCCATTCGCATAACGAAATCACAGATAGAGCTGTGCAAGCGCGTCCTGTGTCATATTGATCCGGCCCGGCTTTATCATCTCTATGCGACGCTGCTGCGGTTACAGACAGACCCCCACGCTTTGGATGACCCCACATTTACAAGTGGGCGCTGGGTCATTGAGGCTGATCAAGCCGTTAGGCGAGACCGTCATAAAATGCATGCTTTCGTTCGTTTCAAAAAAGTGGGCGAACGGAAGAGTGAGACGGGTATGCGGGAAATATTTGCCGCTTGGTTTGAACCCGATCACCGCATTGTCGACCTGACGGCAGGTTTTTTTGCGCGACGTTTCACCGGCATGGATTGGTCCATTCTCACGCCACATGGATGTTCGCATTGGGACGGGGATACCCTGTCCATCTCCCCGGGTGTCGATAAATCCCAAGCCCCGGGTGCCGACGATACGGAGGCCGCATGGACAACTTACTATAGCTCTATCTTCAATCCATCACGTGTAAAAATCGGCGCCATGATGTCCGAAATGCCGAAGAAATATTGGAAAAACCTTCCGGAGGCCGCCGTCATCCCGCAGCTCATTCAACAGGCGGAACAACAAAAATCAGGATTTATGTCCGCACCGGAAACAGTACCTCATAAGCTGACGGAAAAAATAACACCTGATGTCTATGCGTTTCGTCCGGCACCTGACACGATCAAGACTTGGAATGATGCCAAAGAAGCGGCCGCACGCTGCACAAATTGTGAGCTGTCCCGATGCGCCACCCAAACCGTATTTGGTGAAGGCCCGATGAGCGCAAATCTCATGCTGGTCGGGGAACAACCGGGCGATCAAGAGGATTTGGCCGGACGGCCCTTTATCGGCCCTGCGGGTCAGTTATTGGACACAGCCTTAAATGCAGCAGGGCTGGACCGCAGGGGATTATACGTCACCAATGCCGTCAAACATTTCAAATTCGAACCGCGCGGCAAATTTCGTCAGCACAGAAACCCGGTCGCGGATGAAATTGAACGCTGCCGGAGCTGGCTCGATTTAGAACGCGAATTTGTGAGGCCCCGCGTCATATTGGCTTTGGGTAAGACGGCTCTGCGGTCTCTTACAGGTCATACGGGCACGTTGAAATCTGTCCGTGGACAGACAATCCAGGGCAAAGGCGGAGAGCAAATTCTGGCAACCGTTCATCCCAGCTACCTACTACGCCTGACTGACAAAAACGCCCGTGATTTAGAGTATCGCAAATTCGTAGCGGATCTATCTCATGCACGCACCCTTGCAGCCACACCCCAGATGATGAAAAAGGAATATCAAAACTGAAGCGGGAAAATTTCAATGTTACAAACACCTTGGCTGGAAACTTATGAAAAACTAAATATTCAAATAGAACCGCCCGCTGACAAAACACTCGCTGATTATCTGGAAGATCACGCGCGCGTCAGGCCTGATGCACCTGCACTCCATTTTTTTGGCCGCAGTTGGACCTTTGCGCAAGTCAATGCAGAGGCCAATAGACTTGCCAATGCTTTGAGACACCAAGGCATCGACAAAGGCGATGTTGTCGGCTTTCATATGCCAAATATTCCGCAATATTATCTGGGTCTCGCCGCCGTCTCAAAACTTGGCGCAATCGGTTCCGGCGTCTCCCCGCTTCTCGCCCCGCCCGAACTCGCACATCAAGTCTCAGACGCCAAAATCAAAGTCTTGATGAGTTTTGAAGCGCTGGGTCCTGCCGTCGCGGCGATGGACGCCCCGTCCTGTTTAGAAACCGTGATTACCTGCGGGGCGCGTGACACGTTGGATGCGCCGGGTGTGAAGTTACCCGATTTATCAGTTGTGAAAACAGTTGAATATAATGAGGCAATGGAGGGTCACAGTTCGGCATTTGAGACCGTGCAAGTCGACCCGGCCGATATATTCATGATCCAATATACAGGCGGCACAACGGGTAAGCCCAAAGGGGCCATGCTCTCCCACCGGACCCTCATGCATAATCCGCTGCAAGTCTTGGCGTTGGCGCCCGCGATCCAATGGGGGGATGAAACCTATGTCACGGCTTTCCCGCTCTTCCACATTGCAGGATTATGTTTTTGTATGATGGCATTTGTGACGGGCGGATCTTATGAATGCCTGCCCGATCCGCGTGATACGGACCGGATTTGCGATGTTTTGAAAACTCGCCCTGTGACCCGCTTTGCAGCGGTTCCTGCCCTTTATGATATGTTGGTCGCGAATCCGAAATTTGCGGAAAGCGATTTTTCCCGTATCCTTATGGCCTGCTCCGGGGCGGCGCCCATGACAAAAACAACCTCGGACGCCGTTACGAAACTCATCGGAAAGCCTGTCATGTCGGATATTTTCGGCATGACAGAAACGGGACCTTGTCATACCTCTAACCCCGTCAAAGGGCCGAAAATGGGATCGGTCGGCATTCCCTGTGCGGGGGCAAAAATCCGCATTCGGGATGTCGAAACGGGCGAGCAAGATATGCCGCTGGGCGAAATTGGCGAAATTTGTTCCGCCGGACCCCAACTCATGAAAGGCTATCTGGGCCTGCCGGAAGAAAGCGCCCGTGCCATGCGCGAAATCGACGGCGAACGGTGGATGTTCACGGGTGATGTCGGATATATGGATGAGGATGGATATGTATTCCTATGCGACCGCGCCAAAGACATGTTGGTTGTCGGCGGATTCAAAGTCTTTTCCGTCGAGGTTGAAGATAAACTCGCCGCCCTGCCCATGGTCGCCGGCTCTGCCGTCATTGGCACGCCGGATACCAAGCGCCCGGGCAATGATATCGTCAATCTCTATGTCGCCTTATCACCCGACTATCGCGGAGGTGACGAAGATGAATTGCGCGGCGAGCTCACAGCCTGGATTCGCGAAAATATGGCGGCCTATAAAGTGCCAAAACACATCATCTTTATCGACGAAATTCCGCTGACGCCTGTTGGGAAAATCGACAAGAAAAAGCTCCGGGCAGAAGCATTGGCCGGGTAGAATTAACTAGCGCTGGCGTCCGGCAAACAGGATTGCAAGGCCTGCGGCCCAGCTGCCCCATTTTTCAATGACGTCGGCGAGACTGCCGTCAATTCCGTAAGCGATGACGGCAACAGTAAAGCCAGTAAGGATAGCAACGAGCCTGAATCCGTCCCGCACACGCAGGCCCAAACAGGTCACGAGAATGACCGGACCAAAGGCAGCGCCCAGCGCAACCCATGAAAATAACACACGGCTAAAAATTTCCTGCGGCAAAAACAAAGTCAGCAAAACCGCAATCACGGCCACGCCCACCATCGCTAAGCGGCCAAACAGAAGGGCGCGTTTCGGGCTCTCATATTCAACGCCGCTATCATGCGACACGGCAGAGGCCGCGGCCAAGAGCAGACTATCCACGGTGGACATAACCGCCGATAAAACCGCAGCGATGACAATGCCCGCCACGACAGCCGGAAGGTAATTTTGCGCGGCGGCAAAAAACAAACTCTCGCCGCCCGTATCGACCTGCAAGGCCCGCCCGGCAAAGGCCAAACAAATCAGTCCGGAATAAATAATCACGCCCCAGCCAATCGTAATCGCTGCAGCCTTTTTGCGCTCGGATGATGTGCGCACCGCCATGATCCGGTTCAGGAGTTGCGGCTGCCCCAGCGCGCCGAGGCCCGTGCCGAAGAGCCCCATCGCGACACCAATCCCGGCCATGCCAACGGCGCCCTGTGTGAAGCTGAGATAGTCACCGCCTTCCGTCATATGGATTGTGTCCATCACGGCCCCGACCCCGCCCGCGGCCATGACCGTCGCGACGGGCACGAGGATGCAGGCGAGCATCATGACACCCGCTTGCAAGGCATCTGTCAGACTCGCGGCCCAAAACCCGCCGAGCAAGCAATAGGCGACAATGACCACTGCGCCCAAAATCACGGCCTCCGCAATGCCCAATCCAAAGACTTCGTCCAGCGCATTCCCCGCGGCTTGAAACTGGCTGGAAATATAAAAGACGAAACAGAACAGGATCAGCGCAGCGCAGACCAAACCCGTCACCCGCTTGAGCGATCCCCCCATCCCTTCCGTGATAAAATCAACAATCGTAATATGTCCCTTGGCCGCCGTTTCCGCATTCAGCCTTGGCCCCATAACCAGCCAAGTCATGACATATCCGCCAAAAATCCCCGGCACCAACCAAAGCCCCACAGCGCCTTGGGTAAAGACCATCCCCGTAAAGCCGAGCAAGACCCAAGCCGAGCTGGTTGAGGCCGCATAGGACAGTCCCGCCGTCCACGCGCCCAAACCACTGCCGCCGCCGCCACTGGCCAAGAAGAAATCGGATTCATCGGACACGCGCTTGGACGCCCAAAATCCTACGCCCAGCAACACAATTTTATAGGCAATCAGCGTGATCAACACGATGGTAGTATTTGACATGCCCGACTCCCTTTGGGGCTAGGGATAGGCGAGCCGCTGCGCTATGCCAAGTCGCGACAAGGGCCGAAATTGTCGAAGCCTGAAACGAGAATTTGGACTGCGTAATGACAAACTTACGACTTGATTGGCCCACCAAAAATATCGCGCGGCTGACGCTCTCTCAACCGGCGCGGCGTAATGCCCTGACTGCGGCCATGTGGTCGGCTTTACCCGGGCTTCTCAAAGAGCTCGAAGAGCATGAACATCTTCGCGCCCTGATCGTGACGGGCGATGGTGAGCATTTCGCAGCCGGCGCAGATATAAGCGAGTTCGAAACGCTTTACGCCACGCCGGACTCTGCCGCGAAAATCAGTGCAGATATCCAGCGCGCATTCGACGCCCTCGCCGCCGTCCCTGTTCCGACCATCGCCATGATCCGCGGGGCCTGTATCGGCGGGGGATGCGGCCTCAGCCTCTGTTGTGATCTGCGATTTGCCGATAGCACAGCGAAATTTGCGATCACCCCGGCCAAGCTCGGACTGGTCTATCCCTTTGGTGATATCACCAGATTGATTGATGCCGTCGGCGTCGCCAATGCGAGCGAAATCCTGCTTTCGGCCCGTATCTTAAAAGCCAAGCCTGCGAAGAAAATGGGACTTATTCATCACGTCACAAAAGTCGATGAGTTGGATAGAGAGGTCATGAACTGCGCCGAACGGATTTCAGGCCTCTCCCCTGAAAGCCTGCGCGTCACCAAATCCATGATCACGGCCTATCGACGGGGGCAACGCGTGGACACGCCGGAAACCGACGCCCAATTCGCCGCAGGCTTTTCGTCAAAGGATTTCGGAGAGGGCTTCCGGGCCTTTCTGGAAAAACGAAAGCCGGATTTTGGATAGGGTTTGGACCCGAGCTATTGGTATATTTCTTATTCTCGAAATAATTCCGCTCTAATTTGCCTCATTCGATATACAGCCACTTCCAAACTTGGTGGCCAGCAAATACCGAATCTTTTCCGACACACTGGCGGCTGGGCCTGGTCGCAATCCACGTCTCTTCGCGTGAAATAAGGTAGGCTAAAAGGCTGATCATTCTGGAAAAGAACCTCGTCACCATTTTTATCTAAAACGGCGTCTTGATAATCACACGCTACGCCCGCAAGATTCGGATTATTAATGACGGATAATCCGTATTCCAGCGCTCTATTTATATAAATCTTATCATCCGGGCCGAGTTGCAAGGCAGCGTAGAACCCAGATAATGATGCGCCGTCTTTTATTTGAACGCTATTGGCGTGAAACACGTCAACGCTCGGCACCGGAACCTGCCAGACTCCTTTAAAGAGATTATTTATCGTCGAGTAATAGATAAATTGTTCATTCGGTGAAAATTCCAGCCCATATGCCGTGCTGTAATTCGGGTCATTAATGCCTTGTATTTTTGATCGGTAAGTCAACTGCCCTGTTGTTTTGTCGAAATCGAAAACACATATTTCACCAACATCTCCATCAACATAAGCTAATAGGTTACCGCTTGGAGAAAACTTCATACAACCCGTCATCTGGTTAGGTTCGATTTCGAGGAATGTCTGTACTGAATGAAGTTGAGGACCGCTCGGGCTTACCTCAATCACAAGCATATTTTGCGTATGGAGCTCTTGGGTGACAACCCAATAGCCTTGGCAATTTCCTTTCGAGGTCGCTGCGACACGTTCAGACGTATCCTTACCGGACGTCACGTTAGAGGGCTGTGCGACTTGCTGAATATTTATGCTCAGTCCTGATCCCGAAACTGAATAGGAAGAATGAATGAGACCATTTGGGAGAGAGTTCGTATCATCCAAACCGGTTGTCGCAAAAACATGATAGACATCAGAGATGTCAAAGGGCGGAATAATTGTCGCGGCGTGAGCAGGCGTCACAAAATCAGGACCATATGGAATTTGATGACTGCCGAGCCCATCCGCGATCTCAACTTGGTTTGCATCCCATAATTTATCGCCGTCTGTGTAAAATAATAGCTCCCCAGAGGTATGATCAGAAATTGACGCCGTTCCCTCCCAAGCGTGGTAAGGCGTCGCCGGATGCAGAACTAGGTCTGAGCCGCGCTCAAACTCGATATGCGCCCCGTTTCCAAATATCCAATGATGTTCGTTCTTACGTGTCATCTCAGCCTCCCAAAAAATACCTGATCAATGCCCGCTTGGTTAGACACCTTGACTGCAAACATCCGTGATATTGGTCACGTGCCCATTTGATGTTTGTAAGCCCAGCTAAACGCGAGCCCTATTTTGGCTAGGCTATACGCCGGGACAGGCTTCGTCTAAGCTTGCCCCAAGCTGACCGAACCAAAACTCAAAATGGTTTTCAAACCACACTCTTTCGGACCGCTCACACCGGCCTTGAATTCACGAGGCCCCAAAGCGAAGCGGCCTTTGCCCGGAAGGAAATTTAGACACTGAGACCCTAGCACGCCTAGCGTTGCGTTGCATTTAATTCACGGGCTTAATTGCGGTCACTTCACGCTATTTAAGTTAAGTAACAAATGTTGATAGATATTGCACCGAAATATAAGCTCTTCTCACAAGCATAGGCAATATATCCGTCAGCAAAAGCCGTGAAGAGCAAGGAAAAGATGTGAACACAGTTGAAAATTTAGAGACCCTAAAAGTAGCAGCGTTGGATGGAGATCTAACTGCAAAGACTGCGCTTGCGAAACACATGATCGCGATGCCGACATCACTTAAATCATTTGAGGAAGGCCAAATATTGTTAAAAGAAGCTTTCACCTTAGGATGTGGTGAAGCTGCTGAATTTATGGCTGTAATGCATGCGGCAGGAATTGGCGTTGAACAAAACTGGAATTTAGCACTAGATTATTTGACACAAGCAGCTTTGTTAGGTTGGAATCGCGCCTCTGAACAACTTTCAATTTTAGCCGATCAAAAAGATGCAGATGGAACCTGGAATGTAAACCAAGCTGATGTCAAATCTACACGAAGACAGATTAGTCTCGAAACCCTATTCCGCATCCCCGAAAAACAGATACTCAGTCAAGCTCCTCGTATTCGCAAATGTGAGAGATTTTTGGCACACCGTTTTTGTGATTGGATGATATCGCGTGCCCGACCCAAACTTGGTCGAGCACGTACTTATGATGCCGTCGCGGTAAATGGCCGAGAAAGCCATGAGAGAACAAATTCATCTGCAAGTTTCGGAGTGTTGGAACTCGACCTAATTTTACTTTTAATTCAAACTCGTATTTCGATGATTTCGGAAATGCCCATGTTCGTTATGGAAAACGCAAGCGTACTGCATTATGATTTAGGTCAGCAATTCCGACCTCATTACGATTATCTTGATCCCAACAAACCGACACACGCTGCTGATATGCGTCGATTAGGCCAACGCTTGATAACGTGTTTAATTTATTTAAATGATGATTTCGACGGCGCCGAAACATCATTTCCAAAGCTCGGTCAAAGATTTCGTTGCGATAAAGGCGGAGCCCTTCTCTTCGCGAATATTGATGAGCAGGGACAACCTGATCCCAAAACGCTCCATGCCGGTCTCTCACCTACCCGTGGTGAGAAATGGCTCTTCTCACAGTGGATTCGCTCGGGCCCACTGCCTCCGAAGTCGTAGAGAATATAGAGAAAAATAGAGGAAGGCTTTATATCACCATGCAAGATCTCGCCACTTAGCATGGCAATTCACTTAATTTGGTTGATGTGTCCCATTTTGCGGCCCGGACGGCTTTCCGTTTTACCGTAAAGGTGGATATGGGTTCCGGGCTTTTCGGCCAGTGCTTTCCAGTTGGAGGCATCCTCTCCGATCAGGTTTGTCATCACGACGCCGTGGCGCGGCCGCGCATCGCCGAGCGGCCAGCCCGCCACGGCGCGCATATGTTGTTCGAACTGATCCGTGCAGCCTGCATTCTGCGTCCAGTGACCTGAATTATGCACGCGGGGCGCAATCTCATTTACGATCAATTTCCCATCGGCCATTTGGAAAAATTCGACTCCCATGACGCCGACATAATCCAATTGTTCCAAAATTTGTCCGGCCATACGCGCTGCGCTGCCATCATCCTGATCCGCGGGTGCGGAACTGGTATGAAGGATATGGTTTTGGTGTACATTTTCCGTCAGCGGGTAAGCGGCGATCTGACCCTGAATGCCACGCGCCGCCACGACGGAGACTTCACGTGCGAAGGGGATAAAGGCCTCAAGAATACAGGCCGCGGGGGCAAGTTTCTGCCAAGCGGCTTCAATCTCGGACTCGGCACGGATGATGATTTGGCCTTTGCCATCATAGCCAAAGCGCCGGGTTTTAAGAACGCAGGGCAAACCCAAACGTCGGACAGCACGACGGAGGTCATGGACGCTGCCAACATCTTCAAACCCCGCCACATCCAGGCCGAGTTGCGCCCGCAGAAAGGATTTTTCGACAAGACGATCCTGGCTGACATCCAAGGCGCGCGCACCGGGCCGCAAAGGGGCGACAGAGGCGGCGGTTTTGGCGGTCATGGCGGGGACGTTTTCGAACTCATATGTGACCGCATCGCAGGACTTGGCGAAGGCCAGAATTTTGTCGAGATCGTCAAATTCCCCGACGGTGAGATGACGCGCGACATCCGCTGCCGGACACTTTGCTTCTGTGGCATAAATATGCGTATTCAGATCAAGCCGCGTACCCGCCACGGCCAACATGCGGCCCAATTGTCCGCCACCCAATATGCCGATGGTCGATCCCGGTGCGAGGACCGTATTTGTGCCGCGAGAGCTCTCAGCGTTCATAAGATTAGCCTTTTGGATCGAGCGCAACGGAGTCGGTTTGCGCGGCCCGCCAGGCGCGTAATCGCTCGGCCAAATCGGGATCTGATAAAGCCAATATTGACGCCGCCATCAGCCCCGCATTCTTTGCGCCCGCTTTGCCAATGGCCAAAGTGCCAACAGGAATACCGCCCGGCATTTGCGCGATCGACAGCAGGCTGTCCATGCCGGACAGGGCTGCGCTTTGTACAGGCACGCCGAGGACGGGAAGTTGGGTCATGGAGGCACACATACCAGGCAGATGGGCCGCGCCGCCAGCCCCTGCGATCACAACGTGGAATCCTTGGCTCTCGGCCGTTTTGGAAAACTCTACCAGACGATCCGGCGTGCGGTGGGCGGAAATCACTTTTGCCGCATAGGGCACGTCCAGCGCATCCAATATGTCAGCCGCATGTTCCATGGTCGGCCAGTCACTGGTCGAGCCCATTATGATTGCGATTTTTGGTGAGGCCATTTTGCCCGCTCCCACGAAAAGACCCTTGGTCCGGAAGCGATGCATTCTACCCGCTTGGCCTCAGGGGTCAAATGCGCATTTGGGCCGCATTGGTGAAATCTTAACGTCAGCTGTGTATATAGGCTCTTAAATCATTCCCCCGACGATCGAATGAGAACTAACAACATGAATCCATCTCGCCTGACACGCGTTTTACAAGATGCGGCGATACCCCTGCACCAACGCAGCTCGGATGCAAATGCCGCATTGGTCAAAGCGAATGAGGATATGACGCGGGAAATCGCTCAGCTTCGTCTGCGTGTCTTGGAACTGGAACATGCGGCGGATACGGATCCACTGGTCCCCGTCTATAATCGTCGGGCTTTCTTGCGCGAAATAGCCAGAGCCCAAACGGTGATGCAGCGATATGATATGCTCTCGACGATCATCTTTTTTGACTTAAACGCGTTTAAATCCGTCAATGACAGATTTGGTCACGGCGTCGGCGATAAATTACTCCAACAAATCGGTGAAGTCCTTCAAGCGGGCGTGAGGGATTGCGATATGGTCGCTCGGCTGGGCGGCGATGAATTCGGTATTTTATTGTTCAAATCCGATGTCGATGTTGCACGTGCCAAAGCGCAAACACTCTGCTGTCGTATTGCCGAACAAACCGTGGAAATGCCGACGGGCAGTGTCAGTATTAGCGCGGCGTGGGGTGTTGCGCCCTGCGAACCCGGCGACACTGTGGAGCAAGTTCTCGCCCGTGCAGACCGCGCCATGTATATGTCAAAACGGGAGCAAGCTTAGGGTGAAACTGAGCCTGAAAAATCTAAACTCATTGAAATTGCAAAGATATTTTTAAAAAACTGCCTTAATCAGACCTTAATTCAATCGGAACTTTCAACTCTACCGCCACGTTGGTGGTGTATGAGAGGAGAATTCAGTATGAATACTTACGCAACAAAACTCACAGCCATCATTGGTTTTGCAGCTGTCACAGGCCTATCTTCCGTAGCTTCTGCCTCTGATCTCCAACCGCATCGCGTGGCCGTTGAAACAGAAGTCCAAATGGATGACATCGCTTTGGTGACGGATATTGCCTTTGAAGCCGCACTGGTAGATGCAGCCGCGAAGACTTTGGATGCGGATAAAGAGTGGTTCGCAGTCTCTTTCCGGGATGCGCAAACAAAAACGGTCACACGTAACGCCAATAATAGTGCGGAGTCCCGCTATCTGGATATGGAAGATGGTGAACGTATTTATCTGGATATCCCCGAAGAAGATGTGACTGTTCACGTCCAAAAAATCGACTTTGAAATGGGGACGGGAGCAAAGCCGGATAGCGAGAACAGCTTTATAGCTGAAAAGCTGATCTTGCCCGAAAGCTAAGCAAACCTATTGTCAGAAATATCGCCCGCTCATTCAAATTGAGCGGGCTTTTTTGTCACTATAACACAGGGCAGTATGCCGCAGAGGAGAACTAATCTTCAGGCTTCACCGTAGACAGACCCGTAATCACTGTACTTAATCTGCGCGGAAAGCTGTCTAATGAAATCTTATATGGCCTTTCTGACCGCTCTTGCATTTTCAGCCTGCACGGCCTCTGCGGAACCAAATTCTATGCCGGAACTCCCGACACCTTCGACATCCTCCTCATGCATGATGAACTTATCCATGAAGGATGACGCCGAAATCTCGCAATGGCGAACCGTCTTGGATGGCGTGATGGGCGGTCGATCAACCGGCAATCGTTTTGCTCAAGACAATCACATGGTTTTTAAAGGTAGCATCAATACAAATGGCGGCGGGTTCTCATCCATCAGACGCCCTATGTCCCGTGGCGATATGAGCGGCGCAAAATCTCTAAAACTGCGCGTTAAGCAGGATGGACGTGCCTATCGACTGACCTTCCGAACCAATGCACGCTTTCGCGGCCGGTCTATCAGCTATCAATTGCCCATACCTAAAACTCCCGTCGGCGATTGGGCTGATGTGACCCTGTCACTGACAGACTTCCGAACATCCGTTTTTGGTCGGGACGTTCCAGCGCCTCAATTTGACCCAAATGAGGTCCGCGAGATGGGTATAATTTTAGCCGACGGAATTGACGGTCCGTTTGAGATTGCAATTGCTGAGATTAGCTGCGTCAGCACTTAGAGCGATTTAATGATATCCTCGACCATCTTCTTCGCATCGGATAAGAGCATCATCGTATTGTCCGCATAGAACAGGTCATTGTCGATCCCCGCATAGCCGGGTGACAAAGACCGTTTCACGAACAGAACTGTTGCCGCTTTTTCGACATCAAGAATGGGCATACCTGCAATCGGACTTTGTGGATCTGTTTTGGCCGCCGGGTTGGTCACATCATTCGCACCAATAACGAACGCCACATCTGCATTTGCAAATTCAGAGTTGATATCTTCCAGCTCAAAGACTTCGTCATAAGGCACATTGGCCTCAGCCAGCAGAACATTCATATGTCCCGGCATACGGCCAGCAACAGGATGGATCGCGTAGACAACATCGACACCTTCTTCTTTAAGAGCATCGACCATTTCACGGGTTGCATGTTGCGCTTGAGCAACGGCTAAACCATAGCCCGGCACGATGATGACCTTAGACGCGTTCTTCATGATGAAGGCGGCATCCTCGGCAGAACCACGTTTAACAGGACGCTGCTCTTTATCCCCTGTCGTCACATCTGCTGCCGCGCCAAAGCCACCCAAAATGACTGAAATGAAGCTGCGGTTCATCGCTTTACACATGATGTAAGACAGGATCGCACCAGAAGATCCGACGAGCGCACCCACGATAATCAGTGCCAAATTACCCAGTGTAAAGCCAAGCGCTGCGGCGGCCCAACCCGAATATGAGTTGAGCATAGACACCACGACGGGCATATCCGCGCCGCCAATTGGGATAATAAGTAGGAAGCCAATCAGGAAAGTCGCAGCCAATAGCGCCCAGATCATCCAATGCTCTGTCCCGCCGGATTTCATCAGCATACCGATGAGAACAGCAATGCCTAAACCCAGTACAATATTAATGAGGTGACGAGCCGGCAGCATAATGGGCGCACCGCTCATATTTCCATTTAGCTTCGCAAAAGCGATGACGGAGCCGGAGAAGGTAATCGCACCAATCGCAGCGCCCAATCCGAGTTCGAGCAGCGAACCGGGTTTAATCCGGCCTTCCGATAAAATACCAAAATCACCGGGGCTGAAAAATGCGGCTACGGCCACTAAAACAGCTGCTAAACCCACGAGGGAGTGAAACGCAGCAACGAGTTGCGGCATATCCGTCATCGGAATTTTCTTGGCGATGATAGCACCGACAATCCCGCCAATAGCCAGACCGCCTGCAGATAAGACGAAACCCATCCCGTTCATGCCCGCCACGAGCAAAGTCGTGACGATTGCGATGGCAATACCAATCATCCCGAATATATTCCCACGACGGGACGTTTCAGGCGATGACAATCCGCGCAAAGCGAGAATGAAAAGAACAGCGGAAACCGTATAAAGAACAGCTGCGAGATCAGCGGAGAGCGTCGGCATGATTACTTCGCCTTCTTCTTATACATGGCAAGCATGCGCTGGGTGACGAGGAACCCACCGAAAATATTTACAGCGCAAAGCGCAACGGCTGCAAAGCCCGTCCAAGTCGAAATATCCGACCCGCCTTTCACGCCAGCTGCGACGGCGACTAAAGCCCCCACGATAATAACGGAAGAGATCGCATTTGTGACCGCCATGAGCGGTGTGTGCAATGCGGGCGTCACGGACCACACAACATAATAACCGACAAAAATCGCCATGACGAAAATTGCGAGTTGGAACACCAGCGGGGAGACAGCCGTGCCGCCTGCCATGATTAAAAGAGCGGTCATTATTTTAGCCTCTCATGCACAACTTCGCCGTCGCGGGTCAGCGCGCAGCCTTGAATAATTTCATCGTCCCAATCCGGTGCATATGCGCCGTCTTCACTCGTTACGAGCGGGAGAAAGTTTTTGATATTCCGCGCAAACATATTTGAGGCATCTGCCGCCATTCGGGATGGCCAGTTTAAATGGCCAACAATGTGAACACCATTTGCGGTCGTCACAATTTCGCCGGGCTTAGCACCTTCAACATTGCCGCCGCGTTCAACCGCGAGATCAACCAGAACAGAGCCGGGCCGCATTGTATCTAACATTGCCTTGGTCACGAGCACGGGCGCTTTTCGTCCAGGGATTAAAGCCGTCGTGATGACGATGTCTTGCTTTGCAATATGAGTTGCGGTCAGCTCGGCTTGCAACGCTTGATATTCCGCGCTCATTTGTTTGGCATAGCCGCCAGCTGTTTCAGCCGCTTTAAACTCTTCATTCTCGACCGCGATGAATTTCGCACCCAGCGAGGCGACTTGTTCTTTTGTGGCGGGACGTACGTCCGTTGCGGTCGTGACAGCGCCGAGGCGTCGTGCGGTCGCAATGGCTTGCAGTCCCGCAACACCGACACCCATGATAAAGACCTTGGCCGGGGCAATTGTACCTGCTGCCGTCATCATCATTGGAAAGGCGCGACCATAGATTCCGCCCGCCTCGACAACTGAACGATAGCCCGAGAGATTAGACTGGCTGGACAAAACGTCCATGGATTGGGCCCGCGAAATACGCGGGATATAATCCAATGCATAAGCGGTCACACCAGCCTTTGCGCAGGCATCCGCATATTTGGGATTGTCCGTTGGAGATAAAACGCCTGTGACGCCTGCCCCTTTTTTCATGGCCGCGACAAGTTTTTCAGACCCGCCCGTAACAGATAAGACGAGATCAGCGGACTTCACGGCGGTCAGGTTTGTACCGGAAATTGAGGCACCTGCCTCTTTATAAAGCGCGTCAGCAAAATCCGCTTTTGCTCCGGCGCCTTTTACGACAGTGACATCATGTCCGGCTTTTACATAGGCCGCGACCGTATCTGGCGTAGCAGCTACACGGGCCTCGGCGCCGCCTTTTTTTTGTAAGGCCACATCATTCAGAATAGTGAGTTTCACGCGAGACAGCCTTTATAAATATCGCGAGAATTACGCGAAGAGAGACAATAAGAGACAGAAAAACGCGACTAGTATCGCAAGGCCGATAAGGCCAACATACCATCCGCCCTTAAGCTTTAATCCCACGCCAGTGACAAAACCCAAAACGACAGTCGTCACCAGAGCCGGGAGCCAATGCATACCCACTGCGAAAACAAGTGTTGGCATAATAACGATGAGAGCGATCAAGGCTCCGCCATATTTAGTCCCACTCATAAATCCGGAAAACGCACCGGATTGCGCATCAACTTTCATTGACCCGCGCGTGTAATCTGAATTTCCGCCTGCCATGTTACTACCCTGCATTCAAAAAGAGCGATTTGTTTGAGCCGGAGGGCTATCATGCGTCTTGAGCCGAGACAAGCAGTCGCATCTCTCTCAAAGCCAATTATTTTCATCTTTCCACGCAAAATTTTGCCGCGTCAGAGTGTTTGGTTTAAGTCAGCACCCCCAAGCGAATTCATACTTCCTTTATCATAATCTCAAACCTGAAATTCACCTCCATGCGTCATGTATCGGGAAGGTAACGATTCGGACAAACCGGATGACGTTTCTTAACCGGGTGACTTTATGGCCAAGACTGTTCTCATTGTGGATGATGACCCGACGCAACGTCGCTTGCTTCAGGCCGTCGTTGAAAAATCCGGATTTTCCACTTTGCAAGCCGGAGACGGCGATGCGGCTCTGGCTATAGCTTTGGGCGCAGAACAGGACAAAATTCATGTCATGCTGCTCGACTTGGTTATGCCCGGGCGCGATGGCATGGAAACACTCGAAGAATTGGCCAAAAAACGCCCTGACCTGCCTGTGATCGTCCTGACCGGCAAAGGCTCAATCGATGCCGTTGTGAAAGCCATGAAGGCTGGCGCGAGAGATTTCGTTGTGAAGCCCGCGGCTCCAGAACGTATTATCGTCTCTATCCGCAATGCGCTGGATATGAAGACGCTTGTGGGTGAAGTAAAACGGCTCAAGAAAACGGCTGAAGGCGGATTAAGCTTTGATGATTTAATTGGAAACGCCTCTTCTATGCGCTCCGTCGTTGCGATGGGTGAACGTGGTGCGAAAGCGAATATCCCGATCCTCATCACAGGCGAATCCGGCGTTGGTAAAGAAGTTATCGCCCGCGCCATTCAAAGTGCATCTGAGAGATCTGACAAACCCTTCATCACTGTCAATTGCGGCGCGATTTCAGAGAGCCTCGTTGAGTCGATCTTATTTGGTCATGAAAAAGGCTCCTTTACGGGCGCAAATTCAAAACATCTGGGTAAATTCCAAGAGGCGCACACCGGGACTCTCTTCCTCGACGAGGTCGGTGAATTGCCGCTCGAAATGCAAGTGAAACTCTTGCGCGTTTTGCAAGAGGGTGAAGTCGATCCGATCGGGTCTAAACGCACGGTCCCTGTTGACGTCCGCATTATCAGCGCAACAAACCGTGATTTAGCCGAGGCCGTCAAAGACGGTACCTTCCGCGAAGATCTGTATTATCGCCTGAACGTTTTCCCGATTGCCGTTCCGCCTTTGCGCGACCGACGCGAAGATATTCCGGCTCTGGTCGAGCATTTTGTGCGCCGAATTAATGCGCAAGAACGTTTAAATGTCTCAGGCGCGACAGCGGAGACTTTAGACTTACTGAAAAGTCATGAGTGGAAAGGGAATGTTCGCCAATTGGAAAATACTGTTTTCCGGGCGATGATTTTATCCGACGGCAACAAACTCCGTCCGCAGGATTTTCCTCAAATTTCCGGGCTGATGCCGGGTGTTATGTCAGCGCCTGACACTGATGAAGACCCGATTGAGAGCTTAGTCCCGGCTGAGCTTCGTCAAGAGCCAACAGCACCGGATTCAGCCGTATCCGTCCTCGACCGCGAAGGTCACCTTCGCACCTTGGAGGATATTGAACGCGATCTGATTGAATTCGCGATCACAAATTACTCGGGACATATGTCCGAAGTCGCGCGCCGCTTAGGGATCGGTCGATCCACACTTTATCGCAAAGTGCGTGAGCACGAACTTGACGTCGATGACGTCCGGTCCGCTTAATTTTAAAGGTCGTGGGGACTTCAAAATGAACCGTAATACTTATCTCATTGGGGCAACAGCTCTCGCTTGTCTTATCGCTGTACCTGTCGCCGCGACGCATCAATCAAACGGGTTGCGCGGAAGTTTTTCCGGCCAAGGTGTCAACGCCCAGAATTATGTTGCAGCCGGGTCTTGGCAGCAGCAACGCTTACACGCACAACTTGCCACGCAGAAGACATATGAAACCGGACAGTGCGCACATGGCGCAGCTGAAGGTCCTTATTGCGTCACGCAACCCTCTCACGGCTATACATCCGCACCGCAATATGTGCGTGTTGATACAGCGCCAAAAAAGAAACGCGGTTTCCTGTCCGGACTGCGCGGCTTATCAAAACCGCGTTCTGTTTCATACGATAAAAATTTGGCTCAGAATTTTACACGCAACCATAATATTGGCGGCATTACAGTTCGTACAAATGCTTTGCACACGCGGGACATGTTGGACTGGCAGGAGAATACGACCGGTAAGACAATGACCCTTTTAGCCAATCGGGCTAATGGTACACTTCAACCAAATTCTCTCTATCTAGGAGCAGGATTTCAAGGCGGATTGAAATGGCAAACCACAGAAGTCCCCGGACAATTTCCGCTTCTGTCTCGCTTCCCGTTCTTTTCTGACCGAACAGACCGCCAAGCCGGTGTCTTCGCCATCGACAATGCCGCCCTGTCTTTCACTTCAACCTTTGGTGACTGGACAACAGTTTATTTACAGCCGGAATATTCTGAAACGGAATATGGCCGAGACCAAGACGAGTTCCAGCTTCGGAAAGCTTTTGTCGTTTTCGGTAATCTGGAAAAGACACCTTTCTATGCCGCCTTTGGTCGTAAAACGATCGATTTCGGTAATTTCGATAGCTATAATGCGTTCACGCATAATGAGGGCGCGCATTATTTTCACGCCGTCAGTGATCAGCCCGTCTTAGAGGCTGGCTTCTATTCCAATGGCTTCAAAGCAACCGCATCCGCATTCTCTGCAGGACGTCAATTACGCGTCGCGTTAGGTGGAGAAGAAAACAATATCGGCAATTATGCCTTTAATGCGGAAAAAGAATTCCGCTTTGGCGCCGATAAACGTCAAGCCTTCACGGTTGGCGGCGGTTATCTTCACGATACAATTTACCGTGATAATTTTACGGCGCATACTTTTGAAGGACGCACAAACGGAACGCCGCCTGCAAACTTCATTGAATATGACCGCAATAGCGCCGTTTCGGGTTTTGCCGAATATAACTCACCCGCTTTTGATGCGATGGTTGAATATACGACAACGTTAGAGCCATGGGCGGCTGCCATCCCACAAACAATTGATGGCGTGCCTTTCGCCGAATATCTGATTGATCCACTGGGCTCGACGACTGACCCTGACAACATCGATTTTGATGAAAAGCTGGCCGTTCTAACAGCACAATTGCGCTATAAGCCTTGGATCAATGGGCGACGTATGGCAATTGCGGCCGTTGGCTCATGGGGAAATATTTCTGATGATCGCGGAAATGTCAGCGCCTTTGGTGTACCAACGAGTTTTGAAAAAAACCAACAGCATGCTGTTTCCGTGGAATATCCGTTTAACGATTATTTCGAAGTCGGCGCGGAATATGTCTACAATAAAGGCTTCATCCCCTTCGTTGCACCGCAACAGGTCAGCAATGATGAAACAGAAGCCCATGCCATAAATGTAGGTTTCAAGGCGCGCTTCTAGCGCCAAAAACAGGGGGGCGGAATTACCCCTTACTCCCGCGCGCAGCTTTTTGCTTTGCGCAGGTTCAAGGCCACACGTTCGGGGGAGCGTGTGGCCTTGTTTTTTGAGCTACGTTGACTTTTACGACTTCAAGACCTATGAAATGACAACGCTGTCATAAGAATAGCACATATTTTGAGGGAATTTGAAATGCGCCTGTTTACCGCCAGAGACCGTTTAAAAATACTGGCCGGCGGCGCAGCGGCTTTAGCGACCGGATGCGGCGGCGGCGGCGGCGGAACTCAGAGCGGCGTTACGCCTCCCCTGGTCGTGACGCCGCCATCTCCTCCACCGACGGGATTCGTGCCGACCGCCGGGCAATTCAAAAACACCTTTGCAAGTAATTTTGAAGTCGGTGCAGCTATTCAAGATTTTCAAATCCTCGATGCTGACCAGGATGCTCAGATACTAAAAGACCAATTCAATTCTATTTCGGCGGAATATCAGATGAAGCCGGATATTATTGCCCCGACGGAAGGTTCTTTCGATTGGACAGTCCCGGACGCCATGGTTCAGTTTGCGGAAGATAACGGCATGGTCGTGAGAGGTCATGCCTTACTCTGGCACCTCTCAACACCGGATTACTTCCTAGAGGGTTCGCCCGCCGAAGTTCGAGCAAAGCTTGAAAATTATGTGACTGAAGTTGTCTCACGCTATCGCGGGCGCATCTTTGCTTGGGACGTTGTGAATGAAGTTATCACAGATGATGACAACGCGTCTGATCCCTATCGGCGATCCGGATGGTGGGACGCGTCCGGTGGGAATGCGGATTATATTGACTGGGCCTTTAATGCAGCTCGGGCTGCGGACCCGGACTGCCTCTTATTTATCAATGAGTATAGCACGCGGTTTGCAGGCAAGCGGGGTCGATATATTGAGGTCATTCGCGATCTCGTTGATCGCGGAATTCCCGTCGATGGTGTCGGACATCAAATGCATTTAAATGTCGATACGCAAGCCAGTGATGCCTTGGCCGCCATCGACGCAATTGACAATGAATTTATGGGCCTAATCCAGCATGTCACTGAACTGGACATTTCTTTATACCCTGATCCCGGAAGTTGTTTTGTAAACCAGACAGGATGCCGACCGGATTATGGGGATAATGTCCCTGATAATATCATCACGCGGCAAGCGGAGCTTTATCGTGATCTTTTCGATGGATTTACTGAACGCAGTTCTGTGACATCTGTTTCAACATGGGGCGTGTCAGATGAACAATCCTGGCTCAATACGGTTCCGATTGAACGGACAAACGCACCGCTTCTCTGGGATCGTGACCGCAATGCAAAGCCTGGCTTACAAGCTATTCTAGACCCGGATTTCACACCTTAGACTCTCGGTAACGTGACTGTCTGCATCCTGACGACATCGTAATGCTTTGCCCGATTTCGGGCTTAATCGCGCCGCATTTCAACGGTCTCCTGCCTGTTCATATCGAGCAACACCAAGGAGATAGATATGAAAACGATAAAAACGACTTTGTCAGTATTTGCAATTCTAGCGCTCGCAGGCCCCGCACTCGCAACTGATTTTACAACACTCGACGTCAATGCGGACGGGCAAGTCAGCTTTGACGAATATAAAGCAGTGGTCTTGACCGAAGGCAAAACCGTCACGCTGGTCGCGCAAGAGTTTACGCGCATGGCCCAAGGTGACGCTGTCTTGACGGAAGATGAGTTTTTCTTAGCCGAAGCGCTTTCAGACCAACCCTATGAATTTCAGCCGTCCCTAGTCAGCGAGCCCTTGGCGGTCGAAACAGCCCCAATGGCATTTGAAGCCACAGAGGTTGTTGAAACTTTCGAGACGTCACCTCAAGCCACAGAGACAATCGAACCTCCGGTCGAAACCGAAGCCCCTAAAGAAGAAGCTCCCGCCCCGGTTATCATGGAAAAAGCAATCGACGTGGATCCGGTTGTCGCCGGCGAAGTTGAAACGTCCATTGAAACGCCGGTCGATATTGACAGCTTAGAGGACGTTACACCGATGGAAGAGATCGAAGTCTCGGACCCTAATCCGGAGATGGAACTTGAGCTTGATGAGACTGACACGGAAATCGACTTAGAGTCGGATGTTGAGTCAGATCCGGAAGAGATTGAGGGCTCAATTGAATCCGGTGAAATCTACTAAGACTGAATAATTTTGACGCCGATTGAGAAATTTCACTCGGCGTCATTTCTTATGCAACGCTTTTGATACTCGCTCGTTAATAGGGTGACGACGGGTCAGCCGCCGCAAGGTGGGATCATTCCCTTTTCCCGTCCCGAAAAAGGTCAAGCTGGTCTACTCGGTCAGTTTCTCACCCGTCGTCACATTTTGCTCTCAAACTTTATCGTCCGCTTTCGGAACAATTCGAAGGAAAGGTCGCTTTGCTTTCGACCCAGTCGGTGGTGTCGATTGCGGGGGTGTATAAGTTGGAATGTAAGGTTCCGGTTTGTCGCTCTGAGGGTTGTCATCAGCCACAACAGATAATTTTGGCGGAGCAGAGGTTATGGGCAGAGGCGGCTCATCATCCAACATCTCATCCTCAATATTCCGAATACGGGGTGTGAAACCGGACTTACGCTTGGACTTAAAACGACTTTTCTTTCGTCCGTCACTTTTCCAGCGATCCGCCGTGCGGACGTAATCTGCATCAGGATCAACCTCTTCAGAATGTCCCGCTTTTTGTTTGGCTTTCAGATCTTTGACCTTTTTATTCATGCGCGCAACAACTTGCCTTTGCGCAATAGACAGCGCGTCGCCCGCCCGACCTTTTTCCAAATCATGAAAAGCTGAACCGAATTTTTCAAGGCGCTCTAAAACGCTCTCACCAAACTCGTCTTCAAAATCAGAAATATGGCCAAGCTCTGTGAGTTTGGCATGGAGTCGCGCGATTTTTCGTTTGGCGTTATTGGCAGAGCGCTCACGCGCTTTTGTCATTTTATCGCGATAGGCTGTTCGCGCCTCATCTTGAGCGGCTTGTTCCGCTTGCCATATTTCACGGTCATAATCTGACATATTGTCCGCCTATCACAAATAGAACGAAAAGCGAACATTATTTCAACCGAGCGCTTAAACGCCGTCAGAAGCTTCCATATAAAGTTCTAAGAGGGCTTCCTGCTCAGCGCGCTCATTGGCGTCCTGTTTGCGCAGAGCGATGACCTTGCGCATGACTTTCGTATCGAGTCCAAATGTTTTCATTTCGGCATAAACATCACGGATGTCGGAGGCGAGTTCGGCTTTCTCGCCCTCAAGCCGTTCAATCCGTGCGATGAATTGGCGCAGTTTTTCGCGGGTCGCTTGGCCCATCTGATCGGCGCGGTCGGAATCACTCATCATGGTCAAAACTCTTTAACTGTGGAATCTGGAACCCGTGACATAGCCCCCTCGATACGAGTCTGACAGAGGTCGTGGCAGGTAAAATTGTGGATGGGTGAATTTCTCTACAGCCTATTTTACTCGAATCTCGGGCTGACCCGTATATAAGCGCGACAACATATTTAAGCTGGATTCGTACCATGATGATTGTTCTTTATATTTTGACGGCCCTTGCCTTCGCATTTGTGGTTCTGACCCTCATCATGGGCACGGTCGCGATGAGTAAAAAGAGTGAAGAGAACCGTAAAAAA
>CAYZGF010000006.1:0-27664 GCA_964477595.1 uncultured Algimonas sp. | reverse complement strand
ATCGGCTTGAGTGACTGTGTAAGTCGCGGTGAAAGTCTGATCCGCGCCAGGCGCAAGGGAAACACTTGCCGGGGTGATTGCGGACAGGGTCCCACTACCGGAATGCACATCGGACACGCTGACATTTGTCAGGCTGACATTGCCCGTATTCGTCACGAGATAGCTATAGGTCAGGACATCGCCCTCTGAAACTCCAGCTGTATCAGACGCCGTTTTCACGAGCGAGGTAGACGGGGTCGGGGCTTCAACCGTAACCGTTTCATCGGCTGTTTGCGGCGTAAAGGTACCCGTTTGCGGGACAGCGGAAAGCGTCGCTGTGTTTGTAATATCTGTGCCCGCATCAATATCAGCCTGTGTGACAAGATACGTTGCCGTAAATGTCTGGGCTTGCGTGGGTGCCAAGGAAACAGAAGCCGGCGTAATCGCGGAAAGCGTCCCTGAACCGGAATGAGCGTCAGACACAGAAACATTATCCAAAGTCACATTGCCCGTATTGGTGACGACATAGCTATAGGTGATTGTATCGCCTTCTTGGACATCCGTTGTGTCAGACGCAGTCTTAGTAAAGGTCGTGGCAGGTGTTCCCGCTTCGACTGTAACCGTCTCATCATCCGTGACAGGCGTATATGTGCCGCGCGCAGGTGTCGCATTGGCTGTGGCTGTGTTTGTGATGTCCGTTGCAGCATCAATATCAGCTTGCTGAACCGTATATGTCGCGGAGAAACTTTGAGCTTCGCCGGGTTCCAGATCAACACTGGCAGGTGTGATGGCGGATAATGTACCTGCGCCGGAATGCACGTCTGAGACGGATACAGCCGTCATGCTGATATTTCCGGTATTTGTGACAAGGTAAGTATAGGTCAGAACATCCCCGGCTTGGACATCTGTTGTGTCTGAGGCGGATTTTACCAAGCTAAGTGTCGGATTAGAGGCTTCGACCGTTACCGTTTCATCATCCATCACAGGCGTATAAGTTCCGGCCGCAGGTGTGGCATTGGCCGTGGCGGTATTGGTGATATCTGTTCCGGCATTCACGTCATCTTGCGTGACCGTATAGCTAGCCGTGAAAGTTTGGTTTTGGCCGGGGTCCAGATCGACGCTGGCGGGCGTAATGGCAGACAGCGTTCCTGCACCGGAATGTGCGTCAGATATGCTAACGCCAGTCATTGTAACGTTACCGGTGTTCTGGACGGCATAAGAATATGTGAGGACATCGCCTTCACTGACATTTGTCGTATCAGATGCTGTCTTAGTGAGACTCAGAAGCGGGTTCGGCGCTTCGACGGTCACCGTTTCATCGGCATCCACGGGGGCTAAAACACCTGTGCGAGGAGTCGCGGACAAGGTCGCTGTATTGGTGATGTCCGTCGCCGCATCAATATCAGCTTGGGTGACCGTGTAGCTAGCCGTGAAGGTGGCATCGACGCCGGGTGCCAGAGTTGAAACCGATACTGGCGTAATGGAGGACAGGGTCCCTGCCCCGCTGTGACTGTCAGACAGGCTCGCATTGTCCAAAGTGACATTGCCTGTATTCGTCAGGACATATGTATAGGTGATCACGTCACCTTCTTGAACATTGGTCGTATCCGACGCTGTTTTGGTCAGGGTGGCTGCGGGAGCGGGCGTTTCGACTGTCACCGTTTCATCTGCCGTGACAGGCGCCAAAGTGCCGCGCGCAGGTGTGGCAGAGAGTGTGGCCGTATTTGTAATGTCGGCATTTGCATCAATATCGGCTTGGGTGACGGTATAGGTCGCCGTGAAATTGACGAAATCACCGGGATCAAGACTGGCGACCGTGGCGGGCGTGATCGCGGAGAGTGTCCCCTGCCCTGAATGCGCATCAGACAGGCTTGCATTGTTCAGCGTTACATTGCCTGTATTTGTCAGGACATAAGTATAGGTTATGACATCACCTTCGGCCACATTGGTCGTGTCAGAAGCTGTTTTGGTCAAAGTCGCGGATGGCGTCGGGGCTTCAACCGTGAGCGTTTCATCATCCGTGACAGGCGTATATGTGCCGCCCGCCGGTGTCGCATTCGCCGTCGCTGTGTTGGTGATATCCGTCCCGGCATCCACATCGGCCTGGGTCACCGTATAGGTCGCGGTAAATGTCTGGTTATCGCCGGGCGCGAGGTCGACACTTGCGGGGCTAATCGCAGAAAGCGTTCCAGAGCCGGAATGTGCGTCAGAGATTGAAACCGCCGACATCGTCACATTACCCGTATTCACAACAGCATATGAATAAGTGATTATATCGCCTTCGCTGACATTCGTCGTATCAGATGCAGTCTTGTTCACTGTCAGCAGCGGATTTGGCCCTTCGACGGTGACAGACGCATCATCTGTCACAGGTGCCAGCGTACCTTGGGCAGGTGTAGCGGAGAGCGTGGCATCATTTGTAATGGCCGCGCCTGAGTCGATATCTTCCTGAGTCACCACATATGTGGCCGTGAAGTCTTCAAAGTCTCCAGGAGCAATCGTCGCGATATTTGCAGGCGTCACAGCGGAGAGTGTCCCCTGCCCCGAATGCACATCCGAGACCGAGACATTGGACAAGCTCACCGTGCCCGTATTCGTGACACGATATGTATAAGTAATGGTATCGCCTTCTTGGACATTCGCGGTGACATCGGGCGTTTTGACGAGCGTGGCAGCAGGTGCAGGCGTCGCGAGCGTGACTGTCTCATCATCTGTGATGGGGCTGTAAGTTCCACGAGAAGCTGTTGCGCTTGTCGTGGCCGTATTCGTAATATCCGCACCCGCATCAATATCGGCCTGTGTGACTGTATAGGTCGCGGTGAATGTTTGAGAATCCCCGGGATCGAGATCGACACTGGCAGGTGTAATCGCGGACAAAGTCCCCTGCCCGCTATGGGCATCAGAAACGGATACGCCCGTCAGCGTGACATTCCCCGTATTGGTGAACGCATAGCTATAGGTGATCACGTCGCCTTCTTCTGCATTGGACGTTTGAGACGCGGATTTGACGATTGTTGAATTGGGGACAGCGCCAATGACACTCACGGACTCATCGGCGGTAATCGCGGGTAAGGTTCCGCGCGCAGGCGTGGCAGCTAAGGTTGCCGTGTTCGTAATCGGCGTTCCGGCATTCACATCATCCTGTGTGACAGTATATGTCGCGGTAAATGTCTGAGCTGCGCCGGGAGCAAGATCAACGCTTGCAGGCGTGATGGCGGATAATGTGCCGGTTCCACTATGAACATCTGAAACAGAGACATTACTCAGGGTGACGTCACCTATATTGGTAACGAGATAGCTGTAGGTAATGACTTGACCTTCGGTCACATCCGTGTCGTCACTGGCCGTTTTCGTCATGGTGGCGGCAGCGTTTGGCGCAGCAATAGTCACCGTCTCATCCGCTGTGCGAGGCCCTAATGTGCCGCGGGCGGGTGTTGTGTTCAGTGTCGCCGTATTGGCAATTGTTGTTCCGGCATCGAAGTCTTCTTGCGTGATGACATAAGTGGCCGTGAAATCCTGTGTGGTACCGGGCGGAATATCAACGCCTGTGGGCGTGATCGCTGACAGTGTCCCCGTTCCGTTATGGACGTCTGATACCGATGTATTTGTCAGCGTGACATTTCCGGTATTCTGGACGGAATAAGTATAGGTAATCGTATCGCCCTCTTCGGCATCCGCATTAGGGCTGGCGAGTTTTGAGAAGACGGCTTCAGGCGTTGGCGCGGTCATCGTGACTTGCGCATCATCACTCGGAGCACTCAACGTTCCGCGGCGCGCTGTACCCGTTGGTGTCGCGACATTCGTGATATCCGTCCCGGCATCTACATCGGCTTGCGTCACTTCATATGTCGCTGTGAAAGTCTGCGGCGGGTCGGCCGGACCCAGAGTTAAGGGCGCGGGAGATATGGCCGATAATGTTCCTGTGCCGGAATGCACATCGGAAATCGTCAAATCATCAATCGTGATATTCCCCGTATTCTCCACGACATATGTATAGGTGATAATGTCGCCGGCCTGCGCATTCGTTGTCTGTGAGGCTGTCTTCGTGATTGTGACGAGTGGATTGGCCGCCGGTCCGGGAATTGAAAGTGTTCCTGAGACGTTGCCGAGCTGACCTTCCGTCGGGTTTGCCGTCACTTCAGCCGTGTTTACAAAAACAATATCGTCATCAATATTTGCCTGAGTGACTGTATGCTGGCCCGTACAGGTCATATCATCGCCCGACGCCAATGACGTAAAGGGACAAGAAACAGCACCTGTAATGAATGAATCATCAACAACGATGTTGTTGAGCTGCACCGAACCAATATTGGTCACGAGGAAAGAGTAATTGATAAGCTCACCCACTGTTGAGTAGCTTGTCTTATCAGCCATCTTCTCAATTGTAATACCGGGCGCAACCTCGGGCGTACCCGTTGCGTCATTCCCGTCTGTAAAGAACCAGAAGTTATCGCCCCGCGTTGTATTTGAACCTGTGTCAGTATCTGTAATAAATGGTGTAGTTCCACCCGTCGCCAAAATGTCGGTCAAGAGTGCAGGAGGAAGGTCAAACCATGCTGTACTTGTTTCAGTCGTACCTTGGTTCCTGAAACAATCTTCGGTACCAATCGTGGTCGTCCCGGCAAAATTTGTACGTTCTACAAAGTTCGCACCTAGATCTGATAAGCTCGCGACAGTAATCCCGTTCACTTCATATGATACATCCTGATAATCAAAATTACCAGGACACGCATCCGCGTCCCTGACCGTGAGCCTTGAATACCCCTCAACAATTGATCCGCCAAAATAGTCAGAACAACTAACGACACCGCAATTCAGAGCTTGTGTCGGGCCCAGTTGGAATGTCGGAATGCCACGAAATGCTGCTGGAGCACCAGTCCCGGCAAAGCCTTCAAATTGTGTTGATGGATTGACAAACTGATAATATAGGTTTCCGTTTTGACCGACCAAAACGAACATCGTTCCACCAACAGGTGGATAAGTATCGGGGATCGGTCCGTTCCCATTTGGAACAGTTTCAGTGAACGTCGTTGCCCAGGCCGTTGGGGCTGTGGCCACCCCCGCGAGGAGGAGGCCTGTGACCGCCGAGGCCTTCACCGTACCGCGCAAGGCGCGCTTCGTTTTTGTAACAATTTTATTCAGAAATCCGATCATCGGACGCAATCCCAGTATTGTTGAAGTTTCAAGCTCCATCCAAAACTGTGAACGCGGTGTTAAAGTGCATTGAAAGATGTGGTTTATAAACCCTTAATCGTTCAGGTTGGGTTCATAAGCGTTAATTTTGTCGTGAATTTCTTGCATAATATGTTGAATTTATTGCATTTATAGTTCTATTTTCATTAAGTATTAATAACTAGAGTTAAAACTTAAAATTGATAACTTATCGGGAACCAGAGAGTAACTACTCAGATAGACAACTCTCATTTTGTGCTTTACGTGGGTATCCATTTGTAAGCTCATCCCACCTTTTGCTTGTTTAGATCACTGCATAAGTGGCCAAAATAAATGAGTTCGCATTAACAACCCGGTTACGATTAGGAACCTATTGTGCGTGTGATGACGAAATCAGCAAAAATCTATCCGGCACCCGGTAAAGCGCCCGAAATCTTCTATAATCAGGAGATATGCCCGATCCGGAACGTTTTGGGTCTTTTGGGTCGTAAATGGCCGAGTTTGATCTTGTGTCACTTGTCTTTTGGCTCTCACCGCTTTTCTGAACTCCGTGGGGCCATTGCAGACATCTCTCAGCGCATGCTTGCACAAACCTTACGAGAGCTGGAACGCGACGGGTTGATCACGCGGGACATGGAGCCGGGCGTTCCCCCCCGCGTGGACTATGCCCTCACCCCACTCGGCGAAAGCTATATAGAACCTCTACAAGACCTATTAAGCTGGGGCGCAAAACATCAGGGACGGATCGATGTTATCCGCCGCGCCTATGACTCTGAGGCAGCCCTCAAAGCGACTGGCTAACGCTGCTCCCGCCTCTTCCGGACCATTTACCGGGCAAATATCGCAATAATATCCCGTAAAGGGGTGCTTTTTCAAAGTCAGACGATCTGATCCGTTATGTCTGCACCAAAGTTACGCGACATCCGCAATCAGTATGCAATCTTGCGAATAATCACATATCATCGGTAAAACTTTCGCCCGGATTTCGATTCTGTGTCTAAATGGCTCTGATTTCCGGCCTCTTCTCATTATATCGACTGACATCCGGAAATTTCCGTATCAAACATAACGCCCGTGGAGCGCTTTTTTAGGTTTCAGGCCACATAGATACTAAATTTCTCTGAGAGCGGTCCCAGCGGCCACCCTCGCCGGAATTTGAGCTCAAAAAACATCTCCTCTCTCTCGACAAGCATGATAAGTCATTGAAAATAAGGCTATATTGGCTATCACACCCAGCTAAGCTAGCCTAGCTAGCAAAGCTATATTGCAAGGCTAGCCATGATAGCTTGCGAACCTTTGCTAGCTAGGCAGGGGTTCATGGCAGGCTTGGTAACCTATCGTTAACCATTTCTTTGCAAATAGGGATCGAGACGAATTTTCGTCAGAATCCAATGTAAGGAGCGTCATGCCCGTCATCAGTTTTGCAAATCCAAAAGGCGGTACAGGCAAGTCGACTTCCGCGCTCATTCTCGCGCTTGAACTCGCCCATCGTGGAGGCAAAGTCGCGCTTGTGGATTGCGACCCGAACCAAGTCACCGCCGGATGGGCCGCCGCACGCGAAGCCAATGGCGACAGCATTCCATTCACGGCCATTCCCAATCCGGGAGAAGGGGACGTGATCGATGTGCTGGACTCACTTGCGGCTGAATATCCTTTCGTGATCGTCGATCTGGAAGGCACGGCCTCTTTGATGATGAGCCGTGCGATGAGCCGCTCTGACCTCACCGTCATTCCCATGCAGGCAAGCCCGGTTGATGCCAAACAGGCGGCCCGCGCCGTCGCTCTCATTCGGGTGGAGGAAAAGACACTCCGTCGCCGTATCCCCATGCGCATACTCATGACACGCAATAATCCTGCGATTCGAACGCGTGACGAAAAAGCGATTTTAGAGCAGTTGGAGGCGGCCGGCGTCCCGATCTTGGATGTACCCCTGCATGAACGCGCCGCATTCCGCGCGCTTTTCTCCTTCAACAAAACCTTGCGAGAACTGACCAAGGCGGAAAGCGCAGGGCTTCCAAAAGCTTTAGAGAATGCGGAAGGCTTTGCCTATTTTGTGATCAAAGCTCTGAAAGACGAGATGGGCGGCGACGCGCAAACAGCCTCAGAAGCGGCATAGGAGAACGCCATGAGCGACGATACAATCAAACGTGCCAGCTTTGGCTTTGACGCCGATTTCGGCGATCTCTCAACCGTTAAGCCAACAGGGGCCAATCCGAAACCCACGACAAAACCAAAAGCGTCTAAACCCAAACCCGTCACAAAAGCGCCACGTAAACCCAAAGCCAAACCACCGGTACGAAAAGCTCAAGATGACTTGGCGGACCGACTGGCGAAATCTCAAGGCTTCACCTCGCGCGAAGCCGCCGAAACACCCGCTGCGCCGATCCTGATGAAAAAGCGTCGCCGGGTCCAACATGATGAACCTGTCGATCAGCTCTCTATTCGAGGCCCCGTTCGCGTGTTGAATGGTTTCATCGATTATTGCGAAGCGCATAAGCTGTCATATTGGGAAGGCCTGGAGCGGCTGGTCGAAGAGGCGGGATAAAGCGTCAGCCGTAAATATCCGTCACCCAAGCGGGCAGGGGAGGGCGGCGATCTGTTTCCTGGCCATTGCGGAAATCTAGGATCAGGCGGGGCCTTTGGCCCGAGATGGAATTATCAAAGACAAACCCGCGAGCAGATATTAGCAGCGCTTGCCGAATGATCTCTCCATTTCTTGCATAACGCGCACGGATTTTATCCTCAGGTACAGGATGACCACCACGCTCTACCCGTTTTGCGACTCTGGAAACTGACAAATCATCAGTCTCAACACCAATATGAAATAGAGTCACAAGATAACCCAAATCGACAGCGTCCCTGATGAGTCTGATTTTAGAGGGGTGCGAGAAGACACTTTCCATAACAAAGCTTTTTCGGGCTTCGAAATGACGCCTTCTTTCGGTTTCCGCCATTTTTGCAGCTTCATATGAAGCCGTCGGATCGCTATTTTTTAGCTGGTCTCTCTGGATAATATCAGCGTTGATGAATGGCATTTTCCGGCGAGGGGCGATCACAAGTTCATAGAGTGTCGACTTGCCCGCACCATTAGGTCCGGCGATCACATAAAGAATCGGACGTGTCATTCAGAGCCGCTTTTGATCAATCTTCAAGCGCAGCATAGGCGTCGTCGACACCGGGTATATTCTCGATATTTCTAAATTCGGCGTTGCCCTCTTCAAAAAACACTAAGCTGTCGGCTTCACTCAACTCATCAGGGTTCAGCTCACCAGCTAGGGCCGCGCGGATCTTCGCCATATCCGTATCCGGCGCATTCTCGAATTTCCGTCCGAGATTGATCCAATGGACGACCTGGCTGGCCAAAGAGCGGCTTTGCAGGGCGGCCTCTGAGCGGATATCTTTCATAATATCATCCGGTAGCTTGACAGTTTGTGCCATATTCCTCTCCTGTGGGTGTCATGGTGACACCATATAGATAGGTAGAGTTTAGCGCGGAGTCCAGTCCTCCCTTTCTTATCCAAATCAACACGCTTTCGTTTGTTAGGTTTAGGGAGGTTTAGAATGTTTAGGGTTTCGCGATCCCTCATGATCACGAGCTTTGAGACGAGTATGAGAACCCGCCTGCGGGATGACGCGAACCCCTATACGGGATGAGAGGTACCAATCGACAGGATTAGAAGTACCACACTACGGGAGTTCAGGCACCCAAATGCAGGGCAATGATGAATAACACGAGGTGGTATAAAATAAGTCAATGAATACAGTGGACTAGAGTCTGTGCACGGAATGAGTACATCCAAAAGCACCCAAATACAGGATTGAGTTTGCCAGCCCCTCTCTCGATTCGCGAATCATCCCGTTAATGGGTACCTGTGAACTATAGGCCGATCCGTCGATTCGCGTTTTGAGCATAGGTTTGCTCCGCATTTCAACCGAATCGAAGGCTGGGATAGGGAAACTCTCGTTCGGAAGTACCCATTTACAGGATGATTGCGAGTATTCCGCGATGAGGCACCCCTTTACAGGATCAGCTTAGAAGGAAATGCACTCCAAGCACCCGAATACAGGATATGGAACCCGCCAAGGACTTGACGACGGGTGCCTTTAGGTCAGAACGGTGTGTAAGGCATCCGGAGCGCAAGGGATTCGGGGTGCCTTTGGAGACTGGCTCACATGTCCGACCCCACCGCCACATCCGCCCCCAAAGGCAAATCCGCGCAGCAGGACAAGCCAGCAAAGACACCGGCCGCGAAACGCCGCAAAAAGAAGTCCCCAGCGTCTATCCGCGTTGTAACACCCTCTCAGGCTCTAACCAACCGACCGTTAAAGAAACACGTTGCTGCCATTCATACGGATGGGCACCTCTCTCTCTTGCAACGCAAATTGTCCAACGTCCTTTTGCTCAATGCTTATGACGCGCTGCTGACTCAGACAGAGCATGAGATTGACGAAAAGACTCTCTGCGTCATGTTGGGCTATGACTCTAATGACCGGAAACCGCTTAAGGCTTCACTCAAAGCTTTGGCGTCTGTCCACGCCGAGTGGAATATTTTGGGTGACAATCAGGAAGAGGTGGAGTGGGGTGTATCCAGCCTGTTGTCTCATGCCATCCTGTCCAAAGGAAAATGCCGATACGGCTATTCTCCGGCTCTCGCGGAAAAGCTCTATAACCCTGATATTTATGCCAGCATTAATATGGCGATCCAGCGTAAGTTCAGATCCAAACACGCCTTGGCGCTTTATGAAAACTGCTACCGCTTCAAAACGGTTCGCTCTACAGGCTGGTGGAATTTGAAGACCTTCCGCCGTCTCATGGGCGTGGATGACAGTGATTATTACCATCAGTTCAAACAATTGAATGCCAAGGTCATCAAACCGACCGTGAAGGAAATAAACGCGGTGTCGGATATCCAGATCACGCCGGAATTCAAACGCTCTGGACGTTCCATCTCGGAAATCCGTTTTTTGATTGGCGCTAATCCGCAACTTCCGCTGCTCGATATTGATGACGATACCGCCGTCAAAGGCACAACTGTCTATCAGCGGCTCCGTGCGTCAGGCATCTCTCATAAGCTCGCCGAGAGCTGGATTGCCCAACACGGCGAAGACTATTGCGCGGCGAAACTTGATATTGTCGATCGGCAAAAGGCGGCGGGCGGAAAAATCGTCTCGGTTTCGGGATTTTTAGCCGCTGCCATTAAAGATGACTATAAAGACGAGTCCCCAGGTCCGACGGCGCAGGATAAAGCTGGGCGTAATGCGCGCGATGCGGCCCGCAGAGAAAAGGTAGAGCGGGAACAATCTGCCCGCCGCCGTGAGAATGAGACCCGTGAAGCCGAAAAGCGGGCTCTGTTGGAGCGTATTAAAACCTCGCGCGCTTGGTTTGATAATCATTCTGTGGAGGAGCAAGCCCTTATCCTTAATCGCTTTGAGGCCACGCTCGACAAACCCTTCCTGCGTGAAGACTTTAGGCGCGCCAAGCTGGACGGGGCAGGGGTTGCCTCCAGATTCGCTGATTTTGTTGATGTGGAAAGCGCGGATTATAAGGCGTAAAATCCACCGGACTTGACACTCTGCGCTAATCGTGGGAAATATCCCACATGAGCCAAGATATCATTACACGTATCGAAAAATTTGCCGCAAGTTCGGAGCAATCCGAGTCCACAATTGCGCGCAAGGTTTTCAACGATGGCAAAACGTTGACCCGCCTGCGCAATGGCGGACAGTTAACCCCCCGAACACAGGAAAAGGCTATGGCCGCATTAGACACGCTTGAGCGCGAAGCCAAAGGACCATTGGGTCAGAGCTTAACGCATTTGGACCGATTGGAAGCAGAGAGCATTCACATCATGCGCGAAGTGGTCGCGCAATGCGAAAACCCGGTCATGCTTTACTCTGTCGGCAAGGACAGTTCAGTCATGCTGGAACTCGCCATTAAAGCTTTCTACCCGTCACCTCCGCCATTCGCCTTATTGCACGTCGACACACGTTGGAAGTTCAAGGAAATGTATGAGTTCCGCGACCGCCGTGCCAAGGAGGCCGGGATGGAGCTTATCGCTCACATCAATCCGGACGCCATTGCTCAGGATGTTGGCCCGTTCAGTCACGGCTCAGCCGTCCACACCGACATCACCAAAACGCAAGGTCTCAAACAGGCCTTGAACGCCGGTAAATTTGACGCGGCTTTCGGCGGTGCGCGCCGGGATGAAGAAAAGTCCCGCGCAAAGGAACGTATCTTCTCTTTCCGGAATGAGCATCACCGCTGGGACGCTAAGAACCAACGCCCCGAATTATGGGACATATATAATGCACGCGTCCAAAAAGGCGAAAGCATGCGTGTCTTCCCGATCTCCAATTGGACAGAGCTGGACGTATGGCAATATATCTACCGCGAAAACATTCAAATCCCGAGCCTGTATCTTGCGGCGGAGCGCCCTGTTGTTGAGCGTGATGGTACGCTGATTATGGTCGATGATGAGCGTATGCCGCTCGAGCCGGGTGAGACACCGATGATGAAGTCCGTTCGTTTCCGGACATTAGGTTGTTACCCGCTAACGGGTGCTGTCGAGTCTGAAGCGGCAACTTTGCAAGACGTTATTCAAGAAACACTCCTCGCGACAGGATCAGAACGTCAGGGCCGCGTGATCGACTCTGATGCCGGTCAGTCCATGGAGAAGAAAAAAGAAGAGGGGTATTTCTAATGTCCCACCACGATCCTTTAATCGCTAAAGATATTAAAGCCTATTTGGATGCCCAAGAGAATAAGAGCTTCTTGCGCGTCTTCACCTGCGGCTCCGTTGATGACGGGAAGTCCACGCTGATTGGCCGTCTGCTGTTTGATTCAAAGCTGATCTATGAAGATCAAATGGCCGCCATTGAGCGCGATTCAAAAGCCTCCGGTACAACAGGTGAGAAACCTGACCTTGCCCTCCTCGTTGACGGCCTCGCGGCGGAACGGGAGCAGGGGATCACAATTGATGTGGCCTACCGTTTCTTCTCAACCGATAAGCGGAAATTCATTATCGCCGACACACCCGGCCATGTTCAATATACACGGAATATGGCGACGGGCGCTTCGACCGCCGATGTTGCGATTCTGCTGATCGATGCGCGTTACGGCGTGATGGAACAAACGCGCCGCCACGCTTTTATCGCGAGTCTTTTGGGTATTCCAAAAGTGGTCGTCGCCGTGAACAAAATGGATTTGGTCGATTTCGATCAAGGTAAGTTTAACGAGATTGATGTCGCGTTCCGCGATTTTGCGAAGAATTTGAACTTTAACGATATCATGACAATCCCCGTCAGCGCACTTGACGGTGACAATGTCACGACAAAATCTGACGCGGCGCCGTGGTATCGCGGCCCGAGTTTGCTCGAATTTTTGGAAGATGTCGAAGTTGACCGCGCAAGCCTTGAGACGCCGTTTCGGATGCCTGTGCAATGGGTCAACCGTCCCAATCTCGATTTCCGCGGATTTTCCGGGACGATTGCCTCCGGCACAATCTCCAAAGGCGACGAGATCATGGCCATGCCGTCCGGCAAACGGTCTAAGGTCAAAGACATTGTTCTCTATAAAGAGAGCCTCGACCACGCCCGTATGGATCAAGCCGTTACGATCACACTCGAAGATGAAATCGATATTTCACGCGGAGATATGATCTGTACACCGGATCTGCCCAATGAAGTCGCGGACCAGTTCCAAGCGCATCTGATCTGGATGGATGACACACAGCTCTTCCCGGGGCGTCAATATATCATTCGCACAGCTAATCAGGCCGTTGCCGGCTCTGTGACGGCCCTAAAGCATCGCATTGATGTTGCGGATTTCTCAGAAGCGGCGGCTAAGACCCTGGAACTGAATGAAATCGGTGTTGTGACTCTGTCTCTGACAAAGCCTATTCCGTTTGACCCTTATCTAAGTAACCGCACGACGGGTGCGTTTGTGGTTGTTGATCGTATGACGAACCGCACAGTGGGTGCGGGTACGATCGATTTTGCCTTGCGCCGTTCGAAGAATATTGTGCGCCAAGACTTCACTGTCGATCACACGGCACGGGCCGAGCAAAAGGGCCAAAAGCCCGCAACGCTTTGGTTCACGGGTTTGTCCGGCTCCGGCAAGAGTACAATCGCCAATCATGTCGATCAGCTCTTGTTCGAACGTGGACATCACACTTACACGCTTGATGGGGACAATATCCGTCATGGCTTGAACCGTGATCTGGGCTTCACAAAAGAAGACCGCGTCGAGAATATCCGCCTCATTGGTGAAGTCTCACGCCTTATGAATAATGCAGGCCTCATCACCATGTGCTCCTTCATCAGCCCCTATCGCGCTGAACGTCAAATGGTGCGCAGCAAAGCGGGCGAGGGAGCTTTCATTGAAATCTTCGTCGATACACCTTTGGCTGTCGCGGAAGAGCGTGATGTGAAAGGCCTGTATAAGCGGGCCCGCGCGGGTGAGATCAAAAACTTCACCGGTATCGATTCTGAATATCAGCCACCCAAAAATCCCGAAATTCATATCAACACAGTTGAGATGAGTGCCGAGGATGCGGCAGCGAAGATCGTGGATTATTTGGAGGCCAAAGGCTTCCTGACGATTGACGTTTAATCGGGCTTAAAGGGCGTGGCCGATTTTGATCTGTTTAACGGAGATGCCGACGGCATTTTCTCGTTGCTGCAATTGCGGCAGGTCGAACCACGCCCGGATGCGACGCGCATAACGGGCGTAAAACGCGACACGCAGTTATTTCCGCGTATCGCGGATAAGGTTCAACGGGGTGACCGGATCACGGCCTTGGATATTGGCATGTCGCGAAATGCGACTGCGCTTGGCTCGGTTCTGGATAAAGGAGCTGAGGTTTTCTTCTGTGATCATCACCCGTCAGGCCATATCCCGCAGCGTGAAAATCTGACGGTCCTGATGGATGCCTCGCCGGAAACCTGCACGGCTTACCTTATTGACCAGCATTTGAACGGTGCCAAATCGGCCTGGGCCGTCTGCGGTGCTTACGGCGATAATTTCCAAGCCTTGGCAGCCCGTATCGCGTCAGACCGGAATGTGACCTTACCCTTGGGACAATTGCGAGAGCTCGGCGAGCTGGTCAATTATAATGCTTACGGTTTGACGATAGAGGATCTGCATTTTCATCCCGCCGAATTATATGACCGCCTATCCGCCTATCCTGATCCCATGGCGTTTATTGAGGACGCGCCCGATGCCTTGGATACACTCCGGCAGGGCCACAGATCGGATTGGGACATTGCAGGCAGTGCGCGCGAAGTCCATATTTCCAATGCGGGTCAAATCCTGTCTCTTCCGGCCAGCCCCGCCTCCAACCGGATCAGTGGCCTCTTCGCCAATGCCCTTGTGGATGAAGAACCGGATAAAGCCTTTGCCGTGCTGACCCATCTTGGCTCTGACTGTGGCGGCTACCGTGTCTCTGTGCGCGCGCCGCTTGCGCGCAAAACGCCACACGCCAGTGAGTTTGCAGCTCTGTTCGGGGGAGGGGGCCGCGCCGAAGCCGCCGGGATCGACCTCCTGACGGAAAACGATATGAGCCGGTTTATTGATGCCTTTACGGAGGTCTTTTCCGAGTAAGACTGAACCTGTTAAAAATCGTCACACGCATAAGTCTATCTTGTTTGACGATAGATAATTTCGCGTCTAGGTTTGAATAATGAAGCCTGCTGCCACGAGATTATTCCATAATTTTCTATCGCTTTCTTGTGTGCTTATTTTTTCCGCGTTATTTACTAACTCTGCCTCAGCTAAGTCAGGGATTGTAATCAATAAGGACGAAGTGATTATTACGATGACGGAGGGATATCCGGCTCTGAAGGCAAAGATTAATAATGAAACATATCATTTTTTAATCTCAACTTCTATTTCTCAAATATGGATATCTCCGGAAATAGCGGCAAAATTTCGGCTCAATGAAACTGCATCAGAAGGTCGTGGAATAGTTTCTCACGACACTTTCATGTATAAGAGCTATGAGAACAAATTGAGCATCGACTTTCCCGGCCTTAAAGAAAAAGAATACACCGTGGAATGGTCTGGTCGCCCCCATTATGAAGGCTTTGACGGAGTTATTGGCATAGAAAATTTGGGAAAACGTAAGATAACTTTCATTTTTAACGGTAACCTTTCTTTGAAAAAGATGAAGAAGAGAAGTTATCGCCAAAATATAGGCTCCGATAGGCTTTGGCGAAAATGGGTACGGAGGTTTGTGGACAGGAAAGATGTTCTGTTAATGTTTTCTCCGCATTATGATGTAACACGCATCACGTTAGGCGCTAATTACGCCTTCCAAAATGATGACAATCTTACCTTTTCCGGTGAGCCCTATTATATGCCAAGTGATTTCTCCGGATATAAACAATATATCCTTGGCGAGTTCAAAACCCCGATTGAACCGTTAAAGGGATTGGCCCCTTTAAGGCGTGCGGATGTGCACATTAAAGAAGGGTCTTTGGATGAAGTTGTTAAAACGGACGAGGATGAAGTTGTATCGATGGCAAGGTCGAAACGCGAATATTTGCACGGTATTAGTTTAGGTCGGGATTACTTTGAGGGGTGCCATAGTGTCGTTTTTTCGAAAAATGCAGGCACAATGACGACTTATTGTCCGGTCGAATAAAGTCGTTTCGATTTTATAGCTTCAAATTACAGTAACGCGTCTCCAAACACTAATGACCGATGAGTCAACTTTATTTCCTATTTCCCTTTGGGTGCTACAAATTTTTGGAGATGCATCCACACCTCAAAGAAAGATAATCCTCGAGGCATGAATCTTCCGATCAAGCCGGGGGATAATAAATTAGGACAGGTGCGAGCGCTTGCTTGCAATATTGTTCACTTAAAACGTTCCGCTTAATTCCACATTCAAGATTGGACCGAATTTGCGGGCTCTGAATTCTGTGAAATCCAACTCACCGCGATCACGTCTGTCCGTGAAGAACTCGCGCGTAAAATCTTCGCTGGAATCGAGAAGGTTGATGAGCTCGGCTTTCACGCGCATGCCAAAGACATCCTTATGCTCGATAAAGGCATAGGTGATCGGGCGTTCCAATGTCGGGTCGTCCGTTGTGAACAAGCGGAAGCCTTTATAATCCGCATATTCCCGCACGCCGCCGCCATAGGCCCATTGGGTGTCGGGAATGTCGTGACGCATGCGCGCATGCCAGAAGGTCTTGAGGTCGCGACTGATTTGACGGTCTACCAATGTCACAGGGTCCTCCACGCGGCTGTCGCGCCATTGAATATCCAGATCAAATTGTGTGCCGTCCCAGCCCCAACGTTTGCCTTGAATAGAGGTGTTGAAATCAATCCCCCAAAGCGCAGCATTGTCAACATTACCGACAGCGTCGCCATCATCGCCGATTGGGATACGGTCCACGAGATCTTCAATAAAGCGGACATAGGGATTGAGATTGACCGTGAAGCCTTGGCCGAAATCCTTGTCAAATTCGATGCCTGCGCGCCAATCCTGCTGTGGAACCAGATTCACATTGGCGGCGCGGTCGACATTATCGACGATGTCAACAGAGGCGATGAAGTCGAAAAAACTGAGCTGGCCAACGCGGCGTTCAACATCAAATCGGATGGATGTGCCGTCTTTCGGCTTATAGGTCGCGCGCACATAGCCTTTGGGCCGGATGAAATCATCAGAGCGCTCGCCGACAACTTCAAGCTCGGAATATTCAACGCCGGCAGAGACTTGCAAGTCCCATTTTGGAGAGAGCGCGCGGTTATGGGTGAGGGTGGTTTCCGCACGACGCTCTTCAACACGGTTGGAGGCTCCGGTTAAGTCTTGCTCAACGAAGACGCCGTCTTCCAAGACGCGAAGTTCGGATTCAATATCCAACATGTTGAACGCCCCTTCCACGCCAAATGTCCAATCCCGTCCCTCGCTCGGCGACCAACTATATTCACCCCGGGCAATCGTCTCAGACTCATCGGCGAGGCGGTCAAAAATGGATCCGCTTTGTTGTTCCCCGTTCAGCGCGAATGTGGAAAATTCGCTGCGCGTGGGGGAGCGCTCAAAGCGGTAATAGCCAATGGCTTTGAACTTGCCGTCACCCAGAAATCCTATCGTCAGAGGAAATTCGTAATCCGCGCCGATTTTGGCATTCCATTCATCCTCTCCGCCTCTGAAGACGGTTTCCAAATCAACACCGCGATCCTTTTGCGCGCGCTGACTCGACCGAACCATTTGGGTGGAATTGAACTTGTTATATTCGAGATTTAGGTTGCCTGTATGGTCATCTTTCGGTTTCCAGTTCAGGTCCAAGACGGCACCGGGACCGTCGAAATTATAACGTCCCAGCTCATCGCGAATTTCAAAAACTGTGCCGTCGGCAGCCGTCAGGGTTTCAGGTCCCCAATCTCCATTTCGCTGCGATTCATTACGCAATTCGGCCGTGTAAGATAGATTTCCTGTTTTCCCCGAAAGGGTCAGATGTGCGTGGGTCAGGTTGACGGGCTGACGTTTGCGAAATTCAGGTGCCCATGACCAAGTGCCTGTCTGGCCTTTGGTCTCTGTCACGATATTGGCGACTTGACCTGAAAGACCGGGGATATCCAATGAGGCGCCGTCGCGAATTTCAATACGGACGACGGTCTCTGCGACGATACGGGTGAGTTGAGAGCCGACATCGACCTTACCGGTCAGGCGTTCTCCATTTATCAGAACATTCGCCCCGCCTTGCCCGAGGCCTCTACGATTATCGGCGCCTTGGAGCTGAAACCCCGGAATTTGGTTGATCATTTCAAGCGCATTGCGGGCAGCAAATTGCTCGAAAAATGCGGGTTCATAGTCCTCTGTTGCAGTTTGTGCGTAACTCGCAAACCCACAAGTTTGGCTCAAAATAAGGCCGAGTGCGACCGTTGCCGCTAAACGCGGCTTTGAAAAATAAGTCATAGGGGGTCTCGGTCTTTAAGTTAGTGAGAGGTTTTTTCGGTGTCGAACGTGCCGTAAGTGACGCGCGTTGTATGCTGTCCGTTCTTCCAGTCCGTTAAAATTGTCAGACTATCCGGGGCGATTGTAATTTTAGAACGATCATCGGTGAAGCCATATTGGTCCCATAATTCGCAATATTTGCCGCGTAGAGATTTAGGCATAGCTTCGCCGTTCAGACTCATCGTGCCTTCGGGATGGGAGAGATAGACAGTTTCCTGTGAAGACTTAATAAGCCCGTCCTTAATAAGCTCGCTCATAACTTTATCACGGAATTCTTCATGGCGTTTTTGAGAGTGACGGTCAATTTCCGTGTGTGCGCGCGCCTCTGCGACCTGTTTACGGGCCTCGGCCTTTAACTTTTCCGTCTGTTTAAAATTGGCTTTTTGCTTTGCAAACACCTCAGCTTGTTGAGCGCGAACAGCGTTCGCGCGGGCAACAGACCGCGCGGTTTCCGCTTGGGAACGCGCCATATTTGCATTGGCTTGCGCTTGCGTGATTTCGCGGCGGGCTTCATTAAGGGCTTTGAGCTTCGCCTTTTTAGCTTTCGAGTCAGGGTAGGCGCGCATCTCACGTTCTGCAGCGTCGAGACTTTTGAGAGCAGCGTCCAAGCCTTTCATCTCTGCGCGTCGCTCCAAAGCCGCTTCTTTCTCTTCCATCTTGCGTTCAATTTCCGCTTCATAAAGTTCTTCTATTGCTTCGCGGCGGTCTTCAAAGACATCAGCGATATCATCCGCGAGATCTTCGTAAGTTTCGATATAATCTTCACGGTCATCTTCATCGAAATTCGAATTTTCTAGGAAGGCTTCCAGGTTACGCTCATATCTCTCCATCTCTTTAGAAAAGGCGCGATAAGTGGCTTTGTCACGGTCGATGAATTTTTGCATGGCTTCGCCGGTCGTCAGCTTAGACACATCCATCTCCGCGAGGATGGGCGGGACAGGTGGAACAGGCGGAGTAGGGGGCTCGACATTCAGCTCCACAATCGTATCCGGAACGGTCGGCGGCACAGGGTGAGCTTCCGCCCGCGATGTGCTGCCAAGGTAAACAGAGCCGAGCAAAACTGCGCTGAGCACTGACATCAGAACATGTTCTGGACGGCCGCGCTTTGGGGTTTGTCCTGCCAGCCGTGTGAGTCGGTCCATAAGTGGCATATCTTCGCCATTGCCTGTTGCGGCCATCGCAAAGCTGGGTTGAGCTTGCAGACGCAATGCGGCCAAGCCGCGCGCAAGTGTGAGAGGATTGCGACCCTGTTTGACTGCAAGATCATCACAGGCTTGCTCACGGTCTTGATCGGCCCAGCGGCATATGACGTGGATGGCCGGGTGATAGAACAGGACCGTTTTTACACCTGTTTGTATGAGGTTAAGCGCATAATCATAGCGACGGATATGGGCCAATTCGTGCCGTAAAATCGCTTCAACTTGATCTGCAGGTAGGCCGCTCAAAAAACCGACAGGAACGAGTACGACAGGCTTCATTAAGCCCAAAGTCATTGGGCCCGCCACATTTGGAGACAGATAAAGCCGAACGCGATCCGATACCCCGATTTGTCTGGCTAAAGCTGAGAACCGGTCTTTCCATTCCGGATCAGGCGATTTTATGCCCAGTGTCCGAAGTTGCTGCACCTGTCCAAAAGCAAAGGCGTAGCGTAAGCTCATAGCGGCGAAGCCCAACGCCCAAAAACAGGCCAGGATTGGGGTTATGCGCGAGAAACCGAGTCCGGCTTGCGCCGCAGCAGGATCAAATGGCGCAATCAAACCGGTCAAGAGGCGAGGGGCTTCATCCGCTGCGGTCGCTGACAGTGTGGCACCACTGTCAGCAACGATATTTGGGAGGCCGAGATAAACGGCAAAGGTCCAAAGGAAGGCCGCCAGACATCCGATCAAGGCAACAACCTGTCCCGCATGGCGCAGGGCAGGTGAACCTCCCCGCAATCCCGCTCTCCAAAGGATTACAAATAGGAAGGCAAGGCCGCCCTGCCAGACCGAGTGAAGGACAGCCCATCCGAGGCTATCTAATATATGCGTGAACTCCGCTCCCATTGTCGTCTCCCTTCGACTTTAGATTAGGTATCTAAATTGGCGATGAAGGCTTTGATCGCATCGATCTCGGCCTCTGATGTTTTTTCATTGCCCAAGGCATGCATGACGAGTTCGCTCGCCGAGCCACCAAAGGCGTTTTGAACAAATCTTTCATAGAGATCGGATTTCGTCCGATCCTCACTCTCCGTGGCACGATACAGAAATGACCGGCCCGGTCCTTGTTCACGGGCCACAAGACCCTTATCTAGCATGCGCTGCACTTGTTTCAGCACGGTCGTATATCCAACGCCGCGTTCTTCTTTCAGGTGCGCGTGAACGGTTTTCACCGTGCAGGGCTGATTCTCCCAAAGGATTGTCAGAATCGCGGTTTCTGCCGCAGAGGGTTTTTTTGCTTTTCTCATGGGATGGCGTGTATGACGACATTTGTCGTAAATCAATCATAAAACGACAATTGTCGTAATTAAAATTCGTTCATGTCCAATATGTACTATGACTTGACGCGACTCGCGCGGCCCTGTCCAAACTAACTCTGATGGCCTTTACCTTCATTCATACTGCCGATTGGCAATTAGGGAAAAGCTTCGGTCAATTTCCGGCCGAGATAGGAGGCGCGCTGCGCTTGGCCCGTCAGAGCGTCATTACGAAAATCGCTGAAGTCGCACGCGAGGCTGGGGCGAAACATGTTTTAGTCGCGGGCGATGTTTGGGATACGAAAATCCCGTCCAATCCGACATTGCGCCAACCGCTGACGATAATGGGTGAGGCGACAGATATTCATTGGTGGTTATTGCCCGGTAATCATGACCCGGATGGTCCGGACGGTCTGTGGGACCGGATAGAGGCTGTGAAGCCGGAGAATGTTCATACTTTAAGACAGGCGGAGGCCGTTGAAATTGAAACGGGCGTCTTTATCTTGCCCGCGCCGTGGTCACGTATACAACATGGTCAGGATCTGACAGAGTGGATGGCGAGCTGCGAAACACCGAAAGGTGCATTGCGCATTGGATTGGCTCATGGCGGCGTGCGCGGCTTTGGTTCGGAAGGTGAGGGCAGCCGCGAGATTATCCCGCCGGATCGCGCGGAGACTGCGCGTCTGGATTATCTGGCCCTCGGCGATTGGCACGCATATGCAGAGATTACCCCACGCACAGCCTATCCGGGAACGCCCGAGCCCGATCGGCATAAATCCGGCGCGCGCGGACAGGTTCTGGCCGTGACTTTGGAGGCGGGACAGACTCCGGCCGTCGAAACCATCCAGACCGGTAGCTATGATTGGCCGGTCTTGATTTTAGGGGTGCAACCCGGATCGATTGAAGATCAGATCCACGGCCTACGTGCGGTTCTGCAATCGGGACAACCTCTGCGTCAACTCCATGTTCGCTTAGATATTTCCGGCGATATGACCGTTGAGGATTGGACGCAATTGGAAGCTTTCACAGATGAGATGTCAGGGGAGTGCGCCTCTTTCGATTTGCGCGGTGCTAACTTCGTACGTCTGGTTGTCGTTGCGGAAGATATTGAAGCGCTAGATGCGCAAGGCTCTGTACGAGAGGCAGCTGAAGTCTTAGCCGCACGATCTGAAGACCCTAATATCTCTCTTGAAGACAGGCAGATCGCCTCAGAAGCCCTTCGTCTTCTGTTTCGTTACGCTGGGGAAAGCGCGTGAGGATTAAAAGTCTCAGCTTTCGAAATGTTGGTCCCTTCGGGGCTGAGGGCGTCAGGTTGGAAGGATTCACGCCCGGATTGAACGTCGTTTGCGAAACGAATGAGTTTGGGAAATCAACGGTTTTGAGAGCCTTGGAAATGGTGTTGTTCAAACCGTTTTCCAGTGCGGACAAACATATCAAAGCTCTGCGAACCGCTAATTGTGAAGATGGCCCTGAAGGCGAAATCATGTTCTCAAGTGAGGGTAAAGACTACCGTTTCACCAAACGCTTCCTGAAATCAAAAGGTGCCCGTTTGCAGGACGCGCAAACACATCAAGATATTGCCATTGACCGCGCGGCTGAGGAAGCGCTTGCCACGCTCCTGCGGTCTGACAAGTTTGAAGGCGGGCCGTCAGGATTGCTTTGGGTGCGTCAAGGCATGTCCATGGACGGAATTGCGGATAATGGCCATATCGCCTCGCGTCTCGAGGGCGAGTTGGGGACTTTGGTCGGCGGAGAACGAGCAAGAGATTACCTTGAACGGGTCACCAGAGAGCTTGGTGAGGTTTTAACCGCGAGTGGGAAAGTCAAAAAGAGCGGAGCTTTAAGCACGGCGCAGGAGGCCGTTCGGTCTACGGAAACCGAGCTGGCGGAAGCCATTCGCCTGCGTGATATGACAAGCTCGATCGGTATTGAGCTGGACCGCGTTACGGATGAGATCGAGCGCGTGAGCGGTGAAGCCGATCATGAGGATTTAGCCCAGCAAATCGCGACGACACGCGAGGCGATGGCACAAGCCCGCCAATTTGCAGATATGCTCGCACTTGTTGAAGCAAAACAGGCCCAAGCTGTTGCAGCAGCAGAGCGGGCGAGCACGCGACAGGCAGAACATATATCGGCTCTCGTCACCTATAACGACACGGCCGAAAAACTTAAAAGAGCCGAAGCCAACCATGTGAATGAAACTGACAAGTTCAAAGATCTGGAATCGCGCCGATCAGATATTCGCGCAATGATAGCGGAGCATGAAGCGCGACAAGAAGAAATTTTCCAAGCGAGAGCCAAGCGTGATTCTTTGGCACAGCAAAGCCAGCGTTTGGACCATTTGAAACAGAAGCTTCAACATTATCATGCGCTTTTGGAACAACTTAGCGCCCTAGAAGATGAACAAGCGAAGCTAACGGATAACATATCGGATCTGCCGTCACTTACCCGCGCGGATGTGGAGACCTTACGCCAAATTGATAACGAGATCCGGCAATATGAGGCTGAGCTGTCCGCATTTTCCACGCGACTTTATCTGGATGTTGCGAAAGACGGCCAAGGCAAAGTCACATTGGACGGAAAACCTCTCAAAACTGGCCCTGTTGAATTATCCGGCGGCCAATCGCTATTAATAGAAGGTGTTGGTAGCCTACGAAGCGATGATAGTCGTTTGCAAGAAACCACCCAGCAACGGGACCTCGCCAAGGAAAATTATACTGAGCTTTTGCAGCGTTTTGGCGTTTTAAATGTGACCGAGGCTTCAAAAGCTGCGGATCAGCGCCAAGGTTTGGAAGCAGATCGAAAGCGGGTGACAGCGGACATCGCCCGTCTAGCGCCGGAAGGGCGTGTGGCTATCGAGACAAATTTCAAGATGGCTGAAACGGAAGCCCGGGACTTGGCTGATCTTTTGGAAACGTCTGAGCCTGACTTTAACATGTCTGACGATACAGACATTTTGGAACAGCTGCGGGCACAGCGAGCAAAGTTGGATGTAATGGATCAAGCTCTGCAATTGGCCCGTCAGGCGCTTGCGAAATCTGAAACCGAACAAGCGCGACTGCGCGAGAGATTGAACGGATTAAATCTGGCGACTGATGATGCGAAGCGGAAAACACAAGCCGACGCATTGGCGGGGGAAAAGCTGAAAGCTGAGTCAGATGTCAGGGCCATGTCTGTAGATGTTGAGACATTGAAATCTCGTGCCCCTGATCAGCCGCTCGATATGCTGACGGCACGTCTCGCACGGTTGGAACAAGTTGCGGCGCAATCCCGTGACCGGCTGGAATCGTTAAAGACAAAAGCCGCCGCCCTGCAGGCACGCCGGGATGCGGTTTTTGAAGGCGCAGATGCGGAAGCGACCGTCTCGGAATTGGAGGACCGGCTGGCGGCACAGCAAGAGGATCTGGCACGACAAGTGAGAGCGAAAGATGTCAGGCTTTTGTTGCGGGATACGCTCATTGAAACGCAAACGCGCTTACGTGATGTCTATACGGCGCCTGTTTCCCAAGAACTTGCACCGCTTTTGTCGCGAGTTATCCCCGGCGCGCAAGCGGAATTGGGTGAAAGCTTGGGCGTAGACACTGTCTTGCGTGACGGGAAAGTCGAGCAAATCGGACAGCTATCGGGCGGGACGCAAGAGCAATTTTCAATCCTGACACGCTTAGCCTATGCGCGGCTACTCGCCCGCAGCGGGGCGAGTGCGCCTGTCATTTTAGATGATGCCCTGGTTTATGCGGATGATGCCCGCCGAGACGCCATGTTTGACGTGCTGGGCCTCGTCAGTTCCGGGGAGATGCCAATTCAGATTATCTATTTGTCTTGCCATGCCGGGGCGACTGCGCGGTTGGGGGGGACGCGTATAATTCCGCAGCCATGGTAAGCGCGTTCAGCACAAAAATGTCACGCTGATATCGCGGGGATTTGCAATCCGGTTTTCGATATAAAGCCCACCGGCAACGGCGCTGATGCCAATATTACCGTCCGCACTTACCGTACCGTCAAGGACAGACGCACCGTGATTTTCTAACTTCCCCGTCGTCGCAAGAGAGATCACACCCGGTGAATTTCCAGTATCATAGGCCAAAAGTCCCGAATGTCCGACTTGTGGAAAGCCATTATCGCTGACAACCGTGAGCGCGATGATGCCGCCCGTTGCGGGGGTTTGGATCATGACAGCCGCATCATGGCCGACTGTCACGCGCTGAGAGCCAAAGGCTGGAGATTGAATACCTTTATAATTCTCCGGCGTGGTTAGTCTGTCGGAAAACGCGATACCGTCAGAACTTGTTTTCAAGGAAAACCCGGCTGCACCCGTCAATCCCAATTCGGCCTCGCCCGCAAAGTTCGTTTGAAAGATCAGGCTGGCTGTGTCCGCTTCAGTGGCACGGTTAAGCGTGAGGCGGTGACCCTCTCCGTCATGATTAAACAGGCTGGTCTCACTGGCGACAGACAAACGTTGTGCCGGATTGGCCAACGCGTTCAGTCCAAGATGTGGTAAGGTCTCTGGCGTAAAATTCGGAGAAGCACTTACCCACTCCACTCCATTAAAGACCCGTAGCCGGTCTCCTGCGCTGTCCCAGATCATCCATCCGGATTGCGGATTAAACCAAACCCAGTTCCCCGCTTGAAACACGGCAATTTGCCCAACTCTGTCTGATAAGTCCGGTACAGCTGTATCAGATATAATCACGGCGGAACCTGAAGCCGGATCTGCCGGGAGCGAGTCCGCGCCCATATCGGAGCAGGAGAGATACAGTCCTGCATCCAATCGGTTGAGGGCATCATTATGCGTTATATTTTTCAGGGCTTGCCCCGCTTGTAAAAAGGGTAAGGTAAGGGACGGTGTTGCGGTCGAATTCATGTTTTTCTCCTTGAATTGAAAATCGTCTCCAAGAGTAGGTCTCGATCTTCGAAATCGGGATATGAAACTCTCCAGTCAGGCAAGCCTCATCAAACTGGCCGCGTAGTTTACGAATTTTGCGCGTAAGTTTTTTCACGAAATTATGGATAGAGACGCGGTCAAAACAGGGTGACATTTTAGGACGATTTATGTGAAGAGGTGTCATGACTGACCGACCTAGATTTCGCCTGACATTTTCCTGCCCGGACCGGCCCGGTATTGTGGCAAAGGTCAGCGGGTTTCTGTTCGATCAAGGCGCAAATATTCTCAGCGCACGGCAGCACAGAGATAGTGATCGAAATCAGTTTTTTATGCGTGTTGTTTTTGGTTTTGAGACGGACGATTCCATCCCGTCTGCCTTTCGAAAAGAGCTAGCTGACTTAGGTCGATCTTTGCAGTTGGACTGGCGACTGACGGACAGACGCGTCAAAAAACGCGTGCTTTTGATGGTGTCAAAATTCGATCATTGTTTAGGTGACCTCTTATACCGTATGCGGATAGGCGAGTTGGATATGACTGTTGTCGGTATAGTTTCTAACCATCCAAAATCGGCTCTGAACTTAAAGAATTTCGGGGATATTCCTTATCATCACCTTCCCATCACCAAAGAGACCAAGCCTCAGCAAGAAGCGCAAATTCGGTCTCTGATTGAAGAGACTGATACGGAGCTCGTTGTGCTGGCTCGATATATGCAAATCCTGTCCAATGATTTCGCGGAGTATCTAGGCGGACGCTGTGTGAATATTCATCACAGTTTTCTGCCCGGGTTCAAGGGCGCAAAGCCTTATCATCAAGCCTATAGACGTGGGGTCAAAATGATCGGGGCGACAGCGCATTTCGTGACAGCTGACCTCGATGAAGGCCCGATCATTGTCCAAGATGTCGAACAAATCTCACATGTTGACCGACCCAAAGACCTGATCCGCAAAGGTCGCAGTATTGAGCAACGTGTTTTGTCGCGCGCGGTGACATATTTGCTGGAAGATCGCGTATTGTTGAATGGAAACCGGACGGTTGTTTTTGATTAGCGGGGTGTTGGATTGAAGACTTGCCAAATTTAATCCCCATTTCACATGTCTTTACGTGCACTGAATGTCCAAGTCTTTCAGCTTCTTGTAAAAAGCTGCGAAAACTCTGCCCGCAATTCCAATTTCATACCCCATATGACCTGTGTTCCCTGCCACATGGTACAGGCAAGTATACGCGACTGCCTGGTGGTGGCGCGGTGTGTCTAGGTACACTTCGTAGCGGGAGTATGCTGGTACCGGATTTCGAGAGCTGCATGTCCTGAAACGTGGGCATTCCAGTAAGGTAGTTATCCGTAAGCATCGCCGCGCACTCAGTAATTCGCTTTGGTAGCCCGCTCTGGAAAGAATGATTGACTGCAAACGAACCCTTTTGTCTTGTTCAACACCGCAACGTATCTTGCAATTTCATGTACTGCGCTTATCGTTTCTCCCAAAAAGGGAAAGCCATGTCAGATGAGACGACCGCAAGACCAAGTTCGGCCAATCAAGCGGCCTATTGGAAATCGACTCTGAGGCTAACAATTTCCTTGCTTGTGGTTTGGTTTCTGGTCTCATTTGGGGCCGGTATTCTTTTCCGCGACTGGCTGGATAATTTTAGCATTGGCGGTGCGCCACTTGGGTTTTGGATGGCGCAGAACGGCGCGATCTATGTCTTCCTCCTGCTGATCGTTATCTATTGCATTCGCATGACGCAGCTGGAGAAAAAATACGGGATTAAGAGTTAGCTGGTGGTTGATCCTTGGACAATATTTTGGGTTGTTGCGACCTTCGGGCTTTATATCATTATCGCGATACGTGCCCGTGCGGGCTCGACGGAGGATTTCTATGTTGCCGGACATGATGTTCATCCCGTCATAAACGGGATGGCAACAGGCGCGGATTGGATGAGCGCCGCGAGTTTCCTGTCTATGGCAGGATTGATTGCCTTCCTCGGTTATGGAGGATCCGTTTATCTAATGGGGTGGACGGGCGGCTATGTTTTGCTGGCTTTGCTTCTTGCGCCTTATCTGCGGGAGTTCGGAAAATTCACCGTCCCTGATTTTGTCGGTGATAGATATTATTCCAAAGTCGCGCGAGTAATTGCTGTCATCTGCGCGCTCTTTGTGAGCTTCACCTATATTGCGGGACAGATGAAGGGGGTTGGTGTCGCGTTCTCCGGCTTCCTCGG
>CAYZGF010000005.1:8028-28008 GCA_964477595.1 uncultured Algimonas sp. | reverse complement strand
TCTATCGTTTCACTTGGTTTGTAAGTTTATTATTTCACGGTTACTAATTTTTGATCTACTGAGTGTCGCTAATAAATTGATTTAGCTTGGACCCAGAGCTAAATGGGCTTGCGCGACGGCTTCAAGATATCGTCTTTGGGTTCTTAATCTTGCGCTTCGTGTGGCGTCCACGCGGCGCTGTACGGTGAGTACATCCAGCAGTATCGCTTCCCCCAAATCGAACCGAATACCCTCCAACTCCAAGGCCCGTTCTGCGGCTGTTTCTGCAGCCTTAAGAGCCGCCAAAGAGTTCCTTAATGTGTCCACCTGAGATACGGATGTGCGAATTTCGCCCATTGTCCGGCGCAAGGTCTCGGCATAATTGGACAAAGCAGTATCCAGCACAGCCTCTGCATCGCGTTGTTGAGCATCATTTAGGCCTCCATCCAGCAAATTATATGTCAAAGAGGCTGCGAGAGAGGTGATGTATTCATCGATATCAAAAATATCGCTGAGCGGTCGGTTCCCTGAAAAAGAAGCGCTCAAAGATGCCCCGGGTAAATCTGCCGCGCGAACCCCCTCCAAAGCCGCGGCGGATTCAATGACACCTAACCTAATCGCTTGAACATCATATCGTTTTGTCAGCACGACAGAAGGTGAACCCGACAGACCGATTCCGGCGGCAGATACACTGGGCAGCGTGGAGGGGATAGAAGGGAGTCCCGACAACTCGCTGTCACCAAACCCACCGATCAGAATAGATAAAGCCCGGCGCGTGTCTTCCGCAGCAAATCTCTGCTCCGCCAAGGACGCTCGTGCCGTTGCAAGTTCTAACTGAGATAAGGCAAGATCTGACCCGGCAGCGTCACCGCCTTCAAATCTTGCGCGTGTCACACGTTCCGTTTCTTCTAAAAATTCGAGATTTTGTTCTGCTACCGAGAGAAGAAGCGATGCCTCGATAGAGCGCACATAGGCGGAGATGACATTTGAAAGAAGAGTGCGTTGCAATCTGGCTTTCTCAGCTCTCGCAATTTGAGAGCGCGCCTCCGCGCCTTTGACGGCAGACTTCAATTCCCCAAAAAGATCAGGGTCAAATCTTGCAAACAGGCCCGCATTTCCGCTGTCATTTAAATCGTCAAAATCACCGGACAGGCCGACCCCGCCAGAGCTATCCACACTTAGACTGCGTCGTGCATCGACCTGTTTAAGCTGAGCATCGGCACGACGAATTCTCAAGCGGGCTTGTTCAAGATCATAATTCTTTTCGACGGCTTCTTGAAGAAAACGTGTCAAAATTTCATCGTCATAAAGATCAGCAAATGCTTCTGCGCGAACCGGATCTGCGTTGACCTGCCAGTCATCAGGAATTTGCTGGGTTTGCACCTCTATTAATTGCTGTTCGTTGACTTTCACAACAGACCCGCACGCATTTAAGCCAGTCGTACTGAGTAGACCCAAAAGGCTCCAAGAGATTAACCTATTCATGGCGCAGGGCCTCCACGGGATTGAGACGAGAGGCGCGGTGCGCAGGGAGGAAGCCAAATACGACGCCCACCAAGACGGCAGACCCAAATGCCAAGATCGCGATCTCCGGCGCAAAGACCATCTCTATATCGTCGCCGCCTAAGTTCATCGCTGAAACCCCGTAACCGACGCCCAACCCTATCAGACCGGATAGCGTGCAGATCACCAAGGCTTCAGTTAGAAACTGAGATAAAATATCTGATTGCCTCGCCCCCAAGCTCATACGCAGTCCAATTTCCCGGGTCCGCTCCGTTACACTGACCAACATTATATTCATGACACCCACACCACCGACGACGAGCGAGACAACGCCCATCGTCGCGAGAAGAATAGACAAGGTTCTTTGCGTTTCGGCATATTGCTGGCGGTTTGCTGAAAAATTCAACACGCGAAAATCCGGTGCATCAGCGGTAGAGAGGCCTCTGGACCGACGTAAGATCGCATCGAGATCTTCCTCGATCCGGTCGAGCACTTTCTGGTTTTCCCCGATAATACGATATTGATTAACGTGATTACGAACCAAATAGTCCCCGCCAATCAATCGATCCCGCAGAGTGGAGCGTGGGACCAGAACGAAATTATCTCTGTCGCGTCCACCGTTCCAGCCGGTGTCAGAGGCCTTATTGACGGTTCCAATCACCTCAAACGGGATGTTCCCGATCTTGATTTTGGCGCCGACGGGATATTGTCCGCCAAAAACATTTTTCACAACGGTCTGCCCCAAGACCGCAACCGTTTCCTTTCGGTCCATATCGGCTTGGGTAATGCCGCGGCCTGTCGCGATTGTGAGATCATTGGCGAATAAATGGTCTTCATCTGCCCCGCGAATATTAGATGACCAATCGGTCGCATCCGTTATGACCGGATAATCCTGTGCCAATGTTCCCGTTGCCGCTTCAACGCCGGGGAGGGACCGTATTTCAAGCAGGTCCATTTCATTTAACCGTCGATAGGGGCGCTGCTGTGAGGACCTGCCACGCGTCCAATCCGGAAAGACAGTAATGGAGCGCGCCTGCGTGCCGTCCAGGCTCTCCAGGATTTTCTTCTGTGTGCCTTCACCAATTGCCAACATCGTGTAGACAGCCGCCACACCGATAATAATACCGATCATGGTCAGAAGCGTTCGAAGCGGGCGTTCCGCCAAACTCCCCATTGCATTAAAAATCAATCTTAAACCCGGAATGGACATTTAATTCGCCTTTCCTGATTGTCGTTCATCGCTGATAATTTGACCGTCACTCATAGTGATCACACGTTGCGCATAGGCCGCAACTTCGAGATCATGCGTAATGAGAATGATTGTGAGCGCTTCGGTCTTATTGAGCGAGACGAGGAGGTTCATGATCTCTGTTGAGGTTTTACTGTCCAGTGCTCCTGTTGGCTCATCTGCTAACAAAAGGGCCGGTGATCCAACAAGGGCTCTTGCTATGGCGACCCGCTGCTGCTGGCCGCCGGAGAGTTCCGTTGGCTTGTGATGGGCGCGGTCTGCTAAACCAACCGCAGCCAAAGCGGCTTGGGCGCGTTGCTCACCATCCGGCAAGGTAGGGCGGCGATATTGTAGAGGAAGGCAGACATTAGAGAGGGCTGACCGTCTGGGCATAAGTTGGAATTGTTGAAAGACAAAGCCCAGCGTTTCAACACGATATGCTGCCAAGGCTTTCGCTTTGAGGGATCCAACATCTTGGCCGTTAATAATGACCGCACCGGAGTCAGGTTGATCCAACCCGCCGAGCATATTCATGAGTGTCGATTTGCCGGAGCCTGATGACCCAATCACGGCGACAAATTCACCGGGGGCGACATCAAGCGTGACACTGTCCAGCGCATGGACGGTTGAACCACCCAAGGTGTAAGCCTTTCGCAAATCGACTGTTCGAATCATTGGGGATGTCATGTCGACTTAACCCGGCCGTCCGGGAGGTCCGCCTCTGCCGCCGCCGGGGCCAGCGGGCCGGATAGCCGTTACAACTTTGTCGCCTTCATCCAGTCCGTCAAAGACTTCCACAAAAGCGCCGTCCGATAAGCCGAGTTTGATTTGGCGCTGGGTCATTTTCCCATCAGCGGTCGCGACCCAAACGTCAACAGGACGAATTTTACGTTCCAAAGTGACTTGGGCCGTGTATCTGGATTGCTCTTCCGGTGATAAAAATTGACGGACTTGGTTCTCGACAATTTCACCCAGTTGGATGCGCATGGGCGTGTGCATAAAGCTACGCGTTGGATCATTAATGATATCGCGGACGCCCTGCGTGACTGGGCCTATGCGATTTGAAAATTCGTCAATCCGGTTTTGTTCAATCCCAATCGTACGCAGACGTGCATAGGTCGGGTCTAGCAGAGTTTGAGGTTCGCTATTTTCAGACTCAGCCTTGAACATCGCGACTTGTTCCGGGGAGGGACGAAAGCGCTCAGCCGTGACGGGCAAGCGGGATACACCTGCACGAATATCTGTCGTTATTTCCAAATTCGCAGTCATGCCGGGCATCAAAGAGCCGTCAGGATTTTCCGCCCTCACTACGGCCGTGTAAGAGACGATATTATTTTGCTCGACAGATTTCAGGCGAAGTTGTTCGACAACGCCTTCAATCGTTCTGTCGGGATAGGCGTCTACGCTAAACTTTGCTTTGTCGCCCGGATTGAGACCCGCCACATCAGATTCAACGATTCTGGCTTCCACTTGGATTTCTGATAAATCCGCAGCAATTGTAAATAGTTCAGGCGCGTTGAAACTGGCCTGTACAGTTTGGCCCGGGTCAATTTTCCGGTCAATGATAACGCCGTTAATCGGGCTTGTAATCCGTGTACGGGCCAGATTTTCTTTAGCGGTATCCATCTCGGCCTGGACTTGCGCCAAAGACGCTTCCTGACTTGTCAGTTGAGCCTTGGCCAAGTCCAAATTCGCGGTGGCTACACCAACATCCCGTTCTGCCGTTTCCATCTGGGCTTCGGACACAGCTTGTTTTGAGAAGAGGTTTTTTCGACGGGCCTCATTTAATTTGGCTTGAGCCAATGTCACTTCTGCCGATCTTATGCGGGCTTTCTGTACGTCGATATCTGCCCGCGCAGACCGAATACGGCCTTCCAGTTGTTGCACACGGTTTTGAAAATTAGTTGGGTCAATAATGGCGAGAAGCTGTCCGGTCTCCACACGGCTGTTAAAATCGACCGGTACTTCAAGAATACGGCCTGAAACCTCTGATCCCACCATAATCTCATTCCGAGGGACGATTTTCCCTGTGGCCCCGATGACCCGTGTGATTTGTCCGGGAGATGCCTGAACCGTTGCAAGTTGAAGCTCGGCCTCGGTTTCTGTTTCGCCGCCACATCCCGTGAGAAGAAAAACGGATAAAAGAAGTGGGGAATACCTACGCAACATTAAACTAATTCCGATCGCTAATATAGTATTGTTACTTTATTACTACAGTATGTGAGGCTGAATGATAGCTTTTGTTTTGTTACGTTGCGGCAGCCTTTTCAGATAAAGAAAATTACGACAGTGTGAGCGGTTGATAAACTATCATTTCAGAAACACCCCATATGCTCTTGGGGTTTTTAGATTTGAGGGGGCAATCATGGCAGGATTAGTGCACCTCGGACTCAATTCGCAGTCTATCGTATGAAGGCTTCAATCTGAACGCCGGAAAACTAAGATTGATCTGTAAGGGTTTTCAGGACGGGTCAGATGCAAAAGAGGTTAGGTGAGGATAGTTCTCAACGCACTGAAGGTTCACATGCCAGTATTACTTCACCAACATCCATTTCTCATCAAGCGTTTCTAATGTTTCTCTTAAGCTCTCTAAAAGATCAGATTTCAGCAGATAGCCTGAAATATCATATTTATGCGCATTTATGATGTCTTGATCTGTGTCTGATGTCGTGAGGACGAAGACTTTTGAATTGAGTTCCAGATTTGAGGAGGAGAACTTTTTCAAGAGTTCAGCGCCACTCATTTTTGGCATGTTCAAATCCAGCAAAATGATGTCCGGCGTGTTCTCACGGAGCTCATTATCTGGCGAAACAAGCCTGTCCCAAGCCTCTTGCCCGTCTTTTGCTCTCTCTAACGAATTATAAAGTCGCAAATCCTTAAAGGCGCGTTCGACACTCATCATGTCGACGTCATCATCTTCGACAACAAGAATATTCAAAGGAGTCATGTGAAAATCTTAATTAAAAGCGCGTGAGCTTTGGGTGTTTAAGGAACGCCGCAACATGCGTTGAGATTCTTTGAAGGCTTTTGCGCGTGAGGCCACAAGCTGCAGAGATTCTGTTAGCATATTGTGGTCATGATTGAATTGAGCTGCATTTGAGGAATGCGTGGCAGTCCCGACGATTTGTCTGAAAATATCCAAAAAATGACGCGCGGCCTCTGCTCCGTAAGGTGTTGTTTTCAGCAAACGGCTTCTTCCGTCATTATAATCTTCTTCTGAGACAACATACCCATTGCCGATCAAAATCACCAAAGACCGGGTAATCGTTGCCGGATCCTGACGGAGCACATCTGATATATAGGTAGCTGATGGCGCGCGTTCTGAAGAAGCAATGGCGTTCAAAACGCGGGTTTCGCGTAACTTTAAAGGATATTTCTTCTTAAATTGCGGCAAAACAGTTTTTTTGACGAACTCATTATAATCGCCTGAAATCCATTCAGCGTAGGAAAGATATCGTAAGTCTGCAATTTCTTGATGGGGTGCCATGCTTTACTTTCGAATATGGTCATTCAACGACATAACCTTTCGGCCATACAGGAACACTAACTTTCTAAAGTATTTTTGTTCAGTCTGCAAATACATTAAACTTAGGATTGTCCAGCCTTGGGTTCGAGGATGAATGAGGGGTGGGTTGAGTCGGAGTAAGTAATTAATATGAGAACGGCCTGATCAATAGGCTTTCCGGCATCACGTGCGGTCCTGCGGGCTGCCGTGTAAATGGTAGCGGAATGGTGGCTGGTCAGAAAGGTTGTGTGTTCAATTGATCCCGGTAGTTGAGCTGCAGACCCGAAGTTAATGCCCGAGATAACCCCCTTTTTCTCAATCTTTACTGAAACCATTCCGATGATGCCCTCTGCGCTGATGTTGAAAGCGGAGTTTGAGGCGACGAGAAGTTTGGTTTCGCCCTCAACTCTATCGACAATCTGGGACACGACCTTTGGCTTGAATTCGAACCGAACTCTGTCTGAAGTGCCGGCCCAGCTCGGACTGGCGGTCCCGAGTGTGATCAGAAAGGCAGCGATGGAACCTATATAGAGTGAGCGAAACACTATATATATGAAAATGCTGGTGAAAGTGTATCGGCTGCCTTTGAAATCTGCAGGCCGACATGAAGTTCCCATACTGCCAGAGAAATCGCCTGTGTCATGGGGGGTTGAACTTTATTGCTCAACATGGCCGGACGGCTGGACGTTAGGGTGTTATCGCTAACTGACCTTCGCAAAAGCAACTCATCATTATAATTTATGATATGGGGTACATCCATTAAAGTGAACATATCTGAGAGGCGCATCAAAACATCTTCTGGAAGCGTTCCGTCAATGACGCAGATATTCGCGTTATAGATAGAGAAGTTTTTATAGGCGTCTTCTAATGTGTGGGCGACAGGAAGAACTTTATGCCCATCTTGGCGAAGAGTCCGCGCGAGTTGGTCGCCAAAACTCTGATCAGATTGTATGATTGCGATTGTCGATTGCATCGGATGTCTTATCCAGTTGATATTGGTTTGTGAGAAGCACATCAAAACGATCTGAGCGTTTTGGTATGGTCACACTCATCCTGCGGTGACAATCTGAAGGTGTATTATAAAAAAGAAAACTGCAACAAAAAAATACTTCATTTTCAATGACTTGAAATTTCAAAGAGATGTTTGAAATTTCAATTTTAATTATTGATGTTTCAAATTAAATGTCGTTGAGCCCAATGAATACATTACTTTCGGTGAAGAATATAAGACTTCCGAAATCATTACGCTTGGTCTTTTGTTAATCATAACTCCGATAAATATCGATTTCGTATAATAGAAATGAGACTGATTCCGAATATCCTGCAATTTAACATTGTTTTTGTCTTTGTAGTACAGATTTGAATATCTATGACTCGAGCGGCTTTATGCAAAATTCATCCACCAAAGATTTAGAGTTTTATCTAGATGAAAAAAGGCGTCTAGAAACCGCTGGTCGCTTGCGGTGGTTTCACTGGGTTATTATCCTCGTGTCACTTTTCGTTACGCTTTATGCGTGGCAATTGGCGCGCATTGTCAATCAGCAGCAGATCAATGACACTTTTGACCGGGAGGCGCAGCAGGTCGTTGAACTTATAACAGAGCGTATGACACGATATGAGGACGCTCTACAGGCGGGTGTAGCCGCGTTGAGCACATATGATAATAGTCCGACGGCTGCATCTTGGAAGAATTACAGTGACAGTTTGAAAATTGGTGATAAATATCCCGGGATTAATGGGATTGGGGTCATTGATTACATTCAACCAAGGCAGCTTGAAGCATATCTGCAGTTGAGACGAGCGGAGCGACCGGACTTCGATGTTTTCCCTAGCCATGATCAAAATGAATATTGGCCAATATCCTTCATTGAACCCGTAGACGAAAACAGGGCCGCTTTGGGCTTGGATATAGCACATGAAACCAATCGTTTGACGGCGGCACGAAAATCCCGCGATACAGGAACGGCTCAAATTACAGGGCCAATTACCCTGGTCCAAGACGAGCAACAAACGCCTGGCTTTCTATTTTATGCGCCGCATTACACACGAACTGATATTATCACGGAGGCCGAGCGCCGTAACAGTTTTGTAAACTTGGTTTATGCACCGTTTGTGTTTGAGCGTTTAATGATCGGGACTTTAGAAACGGACCGCAGAATTGTTAATCTGCGTATCTCAGATGGCGGAACCAATCTTTTTGATGAGATTGCATCCCCTTCGAAGACTATTCGAAATCGGCCTCAACTCACAACTCAAATAGTAAAAGAGATGTATGGTCGGAACTGGGTTTTTGATATTGAGTCCAATGAGGCCTTTGAGCTTTTAACAAAAAATAACAAACCGCTATACATTTTGTTCTCCGGTTTGGGCGTTGAGCTTCTGATTATTTCTCTCTTCGTAATGTTGGCCCGTGCAAACCGCAGAGCGGTAAGTTTTGCCGGAGATTTGGCTCAAGCTTATGAGGTGAAGTCCAACCTCCTCGGAAATATTCTGAATAATGCAATTGATGGGATAATCCTCAGTGATGAGACTGGTAAAATTCAAGATTTCAACAAAGCCTGTGAAGTTATGTTTGGTTACACCGCAGACAGCATTATCGGCCAAGACTTTGATATGCTTTTCAAAAGCCTCAAAGCGGATTTCATAGCACTTAACGAAGTCGTTGACGTCGATCCCACGCCTGAGATGATCAACACATTTTATACGGGACAGATGCGTGAGGTCACGGGTCGACGACAGGATGGCTCGGAAATCATGTTGGAAATTTCGAAAACTGAAATCATTGAGCGCGGGAAAACGATGTACAACACGATTGTCAGGGATGTCACGCGGCGGAAAACGGCGGAGGCGCAATTGAAGAAGACAATGCAAGATCTCGTCTTTTCCAACCAAGATCTGGAAGGTTTTGCCTATGTGGCCTCTCATGATCTGAAATCGCCTTTGCGGGCTATTGATAATCTCAGCCAGTGGATCGCTGATGATATGGATCCGGTCAAAGACGAAAGTAATTGGGAACGTGTTACCCTGTTGAGAAAACGCGTGGCACGGATGGAAGAGCTTCTAAATTCTCTCTTGTCTTATTCACGGGCCGGTAAAGTCTTTGATCAAAGCGACCGCATTCATGCGGGGGAGCTGCTTCGCGGTATTCGCGAAGTTTTGAACGTGCCGGAGGGTTTCACCATCGAAATAGGGTCGGAGTTGGACGGTATCATGATCCCCAGAATGCCGCTGGAGCAGGTGTTCCATAACTTGATCAGCAATGCCTTGAAGCATCATGACAAAGATGAAGGCACTGTTTCTGTTTCAGTCACGGAAGAGCCGGATCATTATGTTTTTGAGATCAAAGATGACGGTCCCGGAATTGATCCAAACTTTCATGATAAGATTTTCGATATGTTCCAAACCCTAAGGCCACGGGACGAAGTCGAAGGCAGCGGTATGGGCCTTGCTCTCGTCAAGAAGATGTTAGGTCGTCACGGCGGTCGTGTAGAGGTTCGGTCCACACCCGGGGACGGAAGTAATTTCATCATCACATTCCCCAAGCCGATTTAAGCCAGTTTCGCCGCGTGTAACTAGGCACATTTATTGGCAAACTCTGAACTGTTGCGTTTTTACTACAGTTGTCTAAATAACGACATTGGTCCTACCAATTACAATAAATTGGTAGTTTTATTGGCTTGACATAGTTTAGTCTATTGGTTCATCTCAAATTGCATAACTATAAGACTATCGATTCCATTTTTAAACTTCAGGGGAAATGAAGAAAATGACTCACCGTTCGACCGATTCCGGTACTTCTAAAATGGCGTGGCTAAAGGGCTCGCTCCTCCTCGGCGCCAGCGCATCAATGATGCTGACTTTGGCACCATCCGCCTTTGCCCAAGATGCAGAGGAGGGCGACGTCGTCATCGCGACAGGTATTCGCCAGGCACTTGAAACCGCTCTAATTGAAAAGCGTAACGCGGAGAGTCTTGTTGAGATTATTCAGGCGGAAGACATTGGTAAGCTCCCTGACCAAAACCTTGCGGAAGTTTTGGAGAACATTACCGGTATTCAAATTACCCGGACGGCTGGTGTGGGTACGGGGGTCCAAATCCGTGGTACGAACGCCAACCGGATTGAAATTAACGGGGTTTCTACTGTTGGTTCTGGTTCAGGTCGCAGTGGTATCGATTTTGAAGACGTGAACGCCTCTATTATCTCTTCTGTTGAGGTTATTAAAGCTTCCGAAGCAAAGACAATTGAAGGTTCTGTTGGTGGTACCATCAACCTCCGTACAATTCGTCCACTTGCTTTGGATGAGACGCTAGCTTCGGTTAGAATTCAGGGTGAGGATAGCAATTTCAGCACTCAGGGTATCCAGCCACGTGTTTCAGGCGCTTTAGGTAAGAAGTGGACAAATGCTCAAGGTCAAGAAATTGGTGTGGTTTTAAGTGGTAGCTATACAAAACAAGAATCAGTTTCCTTCCGTCCGCGAACAGACCGAGATAATGTTGCGTCTCCACCGGGCGCAAACCCTGCTGAGTTCCTTGGCATTCAGTTCTTGGTTCAGGAACAGGAAAACTTCGACTACGAGACCTACAACTTTGCAGGTACCGTGGAGGCCCGGCCGACTGAAAATGTTCGCCTCTATCTCGATGCTATTGTAAATTCACAGGAACGCAGCCAAGATTCTTATAGACTGCAGGCTTCAGGTGTCAGCTCCTTACGTCAAATTTCTATCCCAACGTCATTTGAAACTGTCGATTTTGGTGTTGGCCCCGGTCAATTCCCTGCCGCTCTGACGGGTACACTTGAGCCAGACCTTGCCAATGATGATGACGATCCAAATTTGCGTTTCTCGAGTGATACAGGATCGCGTGTGACAGACACATCTGTAATCTCTTTTGGCGGTGAGTGGGAAAAGAATAACTTCAAAGCCCGTGCGGAATTTGCAACGTCCAGCTCTGATACTGTTAACCCTAATTTGAGCACGACGCTCAACTTCATCAACCCGAATTGTCCACTTGATGGAGCCGCGACTGGCGATCCAAGTACAAGTAACGATAACTGTGTGCCGTTTATCTATGATCTTTCAAATGACTCCCTCTCTTTTGGGATCAATTTTGACTCGCCCTTCGCGCCATCTGTTGCAGATTTAACTAATCCCGCAAATGTCGTGCTTGACCAAGTTGATATCGGGCGCGACACGACAGAAAATCAGGAAAATGCGTTCCGTTTGGATTTGTCCTATAATCTTGAGGACAGCCCGGTCGGTCAGTTCCTGACATCGGTGGATGCGGGTTACCGTTATAATAAATCGTCAAGTGAGTTTGATGATGTCGGTGATCGGATTGGCGGATTTAGCCGCTTAGAAGATAGCCCGCGTGGTACGTTATTCTCCGAGCTCTTAGTCGAAGGTCCGGATAATTACGGCGATGCAGATGGGCGTGACCTTTTCATCAGTAATTTCCTTCTGATTGATCCTGATTTGTCATTCTCTAATCCGCAAGAAGTTCTTCGGGTGTTAGAGGGTGCTTTGGCCGCACAACGCGTCCTTGAACCACAAGCTGACGGTGACCTTCGGGCGAACGTAACCTCCAGCCAAAATGCGTTTTTTGATGTAACCGAAGAAACTAGCGCATTCTACGCGCAGGCTAATTTTGATCTTGGCGTTGTCAAAGGTAATGCTGGTTTCCGTTACATTGATACGGAAATTGACTCCGTAGGTTTTGGTCCTGCAGATGCAAGCGGTAACCGTTCCCTTCAGTCCACGAAAGGCGAATATGATTTCATCCTACCTCGCTTCAATCTGTCAGCAACGCCGATCGATGATGTTGTTTTGCGCGCAAGTTATGGCGAGGACATTCGACGTCCGAACTTCAACTCTTTGAGCACAGGGTTTACCTTTAACCCAAGTGAGAACGCAGTTGTGAATTTGGGCAATCCGGGTTTGGAGCCTGAGAAAGTAAACTCCTTTGATGTCTCTGCAGCTTGGTATTTTGCCCCGTCTTCAGTGATCAGCATTGGTTATTTCAATAAAAAGCGGACGAATATCTTTGGTCAGGACTTCGAGGGTGCACTTCTCGTTGCAGATTCAACTACGACAGCAGGATTCGCACGGGAAACTGACCCAAGCTGTCCGGGCGGCGGAATCTTTAACCCGACCGTCATTCCTAACCAGTTTGGGGATCCGAATTCTACCGGCCTTTGCGTGGATTTCACGCGCCCAGGTAATGATCCGGAATCAACAACTCAAGAAGGTATCGAAGTTGCCTTCCAGTATGATCTATCTGGTTTTGAAGACACACTTGGATTTGCATCCGGCTTTGGTGTGATCGCAAACTACACTTACCAAGATTTCTCTGGTGGGTCTGTGATTGATACAACATCAGGCCGCGGTTTGAATGTTCTTGGTGATGTTAGCATTCCGCGTGGTCTTTTGGACTTCTCGAAGAATGCCTACAACGTGACGGCATTCTACGAAAAATATGGTCTGTCCGCTCGCGCACGTTACACATGGCGTGAAGGCTTCCGGACACAAGACTTCGGTGGCGGTGCCAACACATCAGGCAGCTCAACATTTAGTTTCCCCGTGAACACTCTGTCCCGTGGTCAGCTAAACGCCAGTATCAATTATGATATTACAGAGCAGTTTAATGTCGGTATTGAAGCGACCAACATCACAAAAGAGAACATTGTTCAACGTTGTGTGTCTGAGAGCGGGCCTACATGTTTCGTCGGATATCCTGATCGCCGTATCGTCTTTGGCGGAAGCTATACTTTCTAAGGCGTTCCCTCGTCTGAAAGAAACTTGAAACGCCTCACCTTGTGTGGGGCGTTTTTTTATGGTCGAAATTAACCTTCGGAGTTAAATTCGACATCTCTTATTTGCGCCCAATCCTGACGCAGGTTCGGTCGGTCTTGAGTACCTTGGATCATTTTGAAAGACGCAGTTATGAGTGCCGGAGCACAGAGGGCGTTGAGCAAAAGAACAGAGGAGATCGCCAGTTCGGGGCTCTGCGATAATTCTATTCAATGAGAAAAGAGTCGTTCCAAAATGCGTAAGTGCACATTTACAATGAGGCCAATGTCAGGTCTTGCGAGTTGATTATGCGAACGCTCACAAAGCTAAGAATTATAGGGTCATGCAGCGCAGCTTAGGCGTCAAGTCATCACAAAACAGGCGTTAACATCCAGCATAAAATTAACTGAATTTGGGGATGGCAATCTGAGGCGTGTGAAAAGAGCCGCGAGATTTAAAAGGTGGGGCTAACCTTTGGGTCAGCACGCAGAAAGCTGCGCGCTGATATATATTTATTCAGATCAAGTCTATTTCTTGAGCTTGACGAAGTAATCGTAAATTTCCGGGACATTGCCATCACCCATTCCCGCATCGACAGCGGCTTGAAGGCTTTTAGATGTAGCTTCCGCGACGAGGGATTTTGATCCAAGATCTGACACCATCTGTGCGAAATATCCCAAGTCCTTATTTGCATTATTAATTGAGAAGCCAAGATCGCTCACGCCGTCCACAGCATAATTTTTGCAGAACTTCATGAAGGGCGAATTGGACGGACCCGATGACATAATGTCATAAAGTTGCTGACGATCCACGCCTGCGAGTTCGGCTGCGGCAAAAGCTTGTGACATGGCCGTCACGGTTGTCATGCCCATGAAGTTATTGATCAGCTTGGTTGTATGGCCCGCGCCAAGTTTGCCAAGATAGAAAACATTTTCACCCTGTTCTTTCAGCATGGACTCATATTTATCAAATGTCGCTTTATCGCCGGCCGCCATAATATTAAGCAAGCCGTCCTTAGCGTGGGCCGGCGTGCGGCCTAGCGGCGCATCAATCATGCCAACACCTTTTTTCGCAAGGTCTGCACCGATTTTTTGCGTAGAGGCTGGAATGGATGTGCCGAAGTCAATCAGAACAGACCCTTCTTTAATTCCCTCAAGAACACCATTCTCCCCATAGACAATTTTCTCAACTACGGCGGATGTTGTCAGGCAAAACTGAACAATATCACTTTTTTCTGCGAGTTCTTTGGGGGAGCTGGCCTGCGAAGCATTGCCACGAGCTAAAACGCGGTCAACAGCCTCTTGATTGAGGTCCATAACAATGACCGGGAAGCCACGTTTCTGTAGGTTCTCAACCATATTGCCGCCCATGAGGCCCAGGCCGATAAAACCAATTGTTGGTTTTGACATATTTTAACTCCAAGAAATTGGTATGCAAATTGGCCAAAGGTGATGTGCCAATACTTCCCATTTATCTATACCAATGAAATTTTTAGATAAAGGTGAAAATTAAAATATTAGACAATTGATGACACCCAAACGAAAAACGGGAGAAATCGCCGCTAATATAAGGAATTATTCAGTAATTACAGTTGGTTCAAAGGGGTGAACCAGATCGAAAATGACTGTTCCATATCAAGGGAATCTCTGAATTCATGTTTGAGCGGGGTGTAAATCATCCGTTTTCATCGTCTCTAACTGGGTCAGTTGACGGCGTTATTATCATTATTTTCACGTCAGTAGCTTATTATTGGTCATGCCAATAATAAGATTTCGGTCTAAAATATAGGTTGACTGTATCGGGGGTATTGGTTCAAGTTAATTTCAATAAAAAAATCATGAAATTGACATCATAAAGGGGATATCAAGATGGCTATTACTTCGGAAGATAAAATGGCGGATTCACGCCTTCATATGAGCCTTAAGCGAGGATTTGCAGCCTCTGCATCGGTCTTAGCGCTCGCTCTCATGGCGCAACCGGTCGCCGCCCAAGATGCGGACGCGGATGAGGACACAATTGTTGTCACAGGATCACGCCAGGTCATTCAGGACGCGATCGCCCTGAAGCGTGACAATACGCAAATCGTGGACGGTCTATCCGCTGACGAGATTGGCGATATTCCTGCTCTCTCTATTGGTGAGGCCCTTGAGAACATTACGGGTGTTGCGTCTCACCGTGAAAATGGGGGTGCAACTGAGGTCTCAATTCGTGGGCTTGGGCCATATCTCTCCTCGACTGTTGTCAATGGCCGTGCTGCCACAAATGGTTCAGGTGACCGGTCAGTCAACTTCTCTCAATTCCCATCGGAACTTGTTAACAAACTTGCTGTTTTTAAAACACAGGATGCAAGTCAGATCGAAGGCGGTGTTGCCGGTCAAATCCAAATTGAGACGATTAAGCCGTTGGATTTTGGCAAACGCCGGATGCAATTCGAAGCGAAAGGCAACATCAACCCCGACCAATTGAACCAAAGCGATACAGAAGCTGGTGATATCGGGTATCGTTTGACCGGCAGTTATACCGATCAATTCGAACTGGGTAACGGAGATATTGGTTTCTCAATCGGTGTTCAAACCAGTGATATCTCTCAGCCTGAAGCTGAGGCACGTCAAACGAGTTCGACCAGTTCTTCACGTCCTGCCTGTTTGATCACAAATGGTTTGGCGACTTATGTGGAGCCAACGACAAACGGCACGGTTACGGGTTTTTCAAACAACCCAGAAACAAGGCGTCGAGGTGATGATGATTGTGATGACGTAAATGTCGAGGGGTTTGACCTGGACGACACGAGTGGGAGCGCGAGCCCAACTGCGGCGGAATTGGCAGGATTCCGGAATGGCACTGGGTCGCGGACGGAAGGATTTGATACATCTTTGACGGCTGACGGTATAGCTGTAGATTCAGGCACGCCTTTCGTCTTTGCTCCATCCCAGCGGCATTTCCGCCAAAATGACACGCGCGACCAACGTGATGCGATTTTCGGCGCCGTTCAATGGGCGCCTAATGATCGCGTTGATATTAATTTGGACGCGCAATGGTCCGAGCGTATTCAGTCTGAGCAAAGAAGCGATCTGACTTTCAATGGCGGTCGTCGGAATGATACGGATCTTGGGGCGGGACCCTTTGATACGACGCTCAATTCTCTGATTATTTCATCAACAGGTGCTATGTTGCGTGGCGCAACGGATGGAAACATCGAAGTCCAAGGCGGTGATTATGAGCGTAAGGAAACTTACCTCGGCGCTGGTGCCAATATTGAATTTGATGTCACTGATCGACTGACGATTGCGGCAGATTATGGGTATTCTAAAACGGAGCGTATTGAAAATAATCGCGAGTTCCGGATTCAATCTGACTTGTCACCTGTAATTGTTTTTGATCGTACGAATGGTGCTGTGCCTACATATAGTCTCTATGGCGGCGATGCTTTTGACGTAAATGACCCGTCTAACTATGTAGATCGTCTTCGCGTCCGGATTGATGATGACGTCGAGCGCGATAACACGATTAATTCTGCGCGCTTTGATGTGAATTATGATCTAGGTGACGGTTTCTTCAAAAACCTCAAAGCAGGGTTGCGCTGGGCTGACCAGGATTATGTTGATCTCGGTGGTTCTGGTGGTGTCGATTCAGGTGATCCGTTAAGTGGGAGCCGGGGTCGCTTCTCTTTCGAAATTGAAAATGATGGTGAGCTGACAGTCAATAACCGCGAGGTGATCGACGACAGTGATGATGATCTTTACGACACAGCTGAATTCGCGAACTTCCAATCAAACTTAGTCAATATCATCGGGTCAACACGTGATGCCTGTTATAATGAGTTCGTCGAAGAAGACTTCCTTAGCAGTACGCGTCCTGGCGATCTTGTAACCATTTTTGACGATAGTGGTAATGTGACTTCATCAACAAATTCTTGGGCACAATTTGATGCGGGTTGTGTCGCTGAGACGGCCGTCGCTTCACTAAACTCAATTTTGGGTGATATTAATTCATTCCTGACCAATCCGGATGCGGATGAAAACTCCTTCGCTTTTGCTTTGAATAACTTCTCAGCGACAGGACCGGGGCTGGCTAAGGAAAGCCTCGACGTTATTGATGTGGAGGAAGTCACAAAGTCCATCTATCTGATGACGGATTATGAAGGTATGCTTGACGGCACTTTACCAATTTCTGGTAATATTGGTGTGCGTGTTGTGGAGACCGACGTAACGGCTACGGGTTACCGGAGTGCCTTGAACGTTAATACAGCAGATGATGGCGAATTGACACTTTCCTTTGGTGATTTGGAGTCTGTTACAGCCGAGCACTCTTACACGCGGGTCTTGCCGAGTGCGAACCTGATCATGGAGATTTCTGATAACAAGATTATCCGTCTTGGCGCGTTCCGCGCGATGTCTCGCGCTGATCCCGCGGATATGGGTTTCAGTCGATCAATCACCTCTAATGCAGGTGATGATGAAAATCCGATTACGACAATTGAAGGTTTGATCGGAAATGTTGGCGCGACCGGTAACCCGCAAATTGATCCACTTATGTCTTGGAACTATGACGCTGGTTTTGAATATTATCCAAACCCGGACACAATCCTTGCGATTGGTGGTTACTACAAGTCATTCCAGGGTGGGTTTGAGAATATTCGCCAAAATGAAACGTTCAATGTCAATGGTACGGATGTTACGCGTGCAGTTTCTGTCTCGCAAACGAGCGATGATCAAAGTCAGCTTTTCGGTATTGAATTGACGGCGTCACATGCCTTCACTTACCTACCGGGTCTGCTGAGCGGTCTTGGAGCGAAAGTCAGCTATAATTACGTCACGTCTAATTTCGAGTTCGAAGATAGCCGGTATGGCGATGCTTTTCAGCGTCAACTTGACGGATCGGTTGTGCAAACGAATGCGGGTATTATTGCACCAGCAGGCTTGCCGGGTCTCTCTGAGAACACGCTTTCCGCACAAGTCTATTATGGTATTGGTGAGTTAGACCTCGCCGTGAACTATAAGTATCGCGACAATTACTTTCAGCCTTTCACATCTGACGGAACGCGCCTGCGCTATGTTGGTGAAGTTGGTGTCTGGGAGGCTCGCGCGTCCTATAACCTGACCGACAACTTCCGCCTGTCGGCTGAAATCATCAACATTGGAAGCGAGCCGAAAGAGCAATTCGCATATGTTGTCGACGACGCTTACGAAGTGAATGATTACGGTCCGCGCATCTTCTTTGGTGTAAGAGGGCGTTTCTAGGGCTGCCTTCGACGGCACAGGCTTTGCTAGTTAAGTGCTATACCGATTCACGGACGACAGCGGTGTCAACGCTGAATCGGTATAGACTTACGCAAATGCTTTCCTCATAAAGTCATGACGCATGAGTCGAGGCTGAAAGGGTCGTACTATGTCTGAGCAAAGGCTCTATCATACGGTTGCAAACAAACTGTTGGAAATGATCGACTCCGGCGTTTTCCCGCCGGGCTCCCGCCTGCCGGGGGAACGTGAACTTGCCAAACGTTTCGGCGTCAGCCGCGTGTCAATTCGAGAGGCGGAAATCGCTTTGCAGGCCCAAGGCCGCGTCGAAATTAAGGTTGGCTCCGGCGTTTACGTTCTCGATCAGACCAACCTACCTGTTTACGGTTTGCCGAAGGTGGGGCCTTTCGAACTGACGGAAGCCCGCGCTTTATATGAGGGCGAGTCAGCTGCCTTGGCTGCTTCCATGATTACAGAGCAGGAATTGGACCATCTTCAATATTTGCTCGATATCATGAATGAGAAAGTAAAAGGCGATCTCACGCCTGAGGAAGCGGATGCGGAGTTTCATTTGACAATCGCACGGTCTACGAAAAATCATGCCATCCTCTTTGTTGTAGATAGTCTCTGGAAAATGCGAACAGAGGCGGCACAACTCCAAAAGGTTTATGAAAAAGCCTGTTCAAAAGACGGTAGCAATCGTGAAGACGAACATGCGGATATTCTGGACGCACTTAAGCGACGGGACTCTGTTGGGGCGCGTGCCGCCATGCGTAAGCACTTCACACGATTAATCGATGCGTTGCTGACCGAGTCCGAGGAGCAGGCCTATAAAGAGGTCCAGCGCAAGGCCTCTGAGAGCCGCTCCCGTTACACACTTTCTCAACAGCTTTTGTAAGCCTCTAATTCCAATATACCAATTGCTGAAATTGGTTCGAGTAATTGGTTGACATAACTGGCCTTAGTCGTGCTTAACATAATTGACCTTGCCGAATGACGACTCCCTCAATGGGGCGGGCAGGTCTGTTATGAAGGGGATTGATTTTGGCTCATCAAGCACAGACATTTGCACCACGTAAAACGGCGCGATTATTTTCTCTGGCAGGCGTGACCGCCGCGTTACTGCTGTCATCGGCACTTTATGGCTGTGCGCCGTCCGCCAGCGAGTCGTCAGCTCCGACCGCCAACCAGACTGCGAATGATAAAGAGGGTCAAATCCTCGTCTCAAACCAAACGGAATATGCCGAGGCCGCTAAGTCTCTGAAACCCGGCGATACAATCATTCTGGCCAATGGGCGTTGGGACAATTTCGAAATCCTTTTTACCGGCACAGGCACAGAAGACGCCCCGATCAGCTTACGGGCCGAAACCCCCGGAAAAGTGATCCTGACCGGACAATCAAATCTGCGCTTGGCGGGTGAGTGGTTGGATGTTTCCGGCCTCGTTTTTACCGATGGATACACACCGACGCGGGAGGTGATTACATTTCGTCGGAATAAGGAAAATCTCGCCAATAATTCGCGCGTCCATAATGTCGTGATTGACGACTATAATCCGCCAGAGCGAACATCCGCCGATTTTTGGGTGATGATCTATGGCAAGAATAACCGCTTTGATCACAATACATTGATGAATAAACGCAATCGCGGTGTGACCATGGCCGTGCGGATGGACAGTGAGGAAAGCCGTGAAAATAATCACCGTATTGATCGATGGCCACATTGTATTCTGGCAAATCGGCGTC